>JAYSTZ010000651.1:0-6743 GCA_043719365.1 Verrucomicrobiaceae bacterium
GCTGAGCGCGAGGTCTGCGCCGGACGAAATCGTGAGCGTGCCAGCCTGATCCACCGTGCGACGCAAATCCCACGGGCCGCCGGAAAGATTCGCCACCGAACCAGCCGGGAAAATGACTTTTCCAACGCCACTCAGTGATCCGCTCTGCCAGTCCAGCACACCGGCAACTGCAAGATCTGCGGAACCGTTTATCGTCCCAACCAACTTGAGTAAATTCGATGACGGAATGCTCAACGCCGCAGTCCCGCCCAAAGTCACGGTCGAGCCGCTATCAATAAAGATCGTCCCGCCACCACTGACCGTTGTTGTCCCGCTAAGCGTCGTGTTTCCGGTCGCAAAACGGAGCGTTGTTCCGGGCTTCGAAATGAGCGACGAGCCCGAAAATGCTCCACCACCCGCGATGGCAAGCGTGCCGGATTCTGCATCGAATGTGCCTGTATTATTGATCGTGAGCGTCGTCGCCCCGAGGCCGATTGTGCTGCTGCTAGTGCCGCCGGTTTTCCGCACGCTGCCGGAGTTTGTGAACGTCGCACCAATCGCGTCGAGCGCCTGGTAGCTCGAGTCGCTCTGGAACTCGAGAACGCCTGAGTTTGTGAACAGCGGGCCGTTTTTGAACTGCAATGCGCCCGTGCCGGAAATCAAGACGGTGCCTTGGTTGTCGAGGAACCGGCGGTCGAGCATTTTCGCATCCGGTCCGCTCAGTGTGGCTGTCGCGCCAGGCGCGATCGTGAGCGTGCTCGGTCCAGTGAACGTGCCTTTTGTCCACGTGAAGCCGGAAGTGATCATCATCGATCCGCCGCCGGTCACCGTGCCATTGGCCTGCGTGAAATTCGCGATGGTCACCGGCGCATTCAGCGTGACTGTGAAATTGGAGAGCAACTCCGCTGAGTCCGACGCGCCCGGAACCACGTCGCCGGACCAGTTCAACGCGTTGAACCAATTCGTATCCGCGCCGCCGCCAGCGTCCCACGTGCGGATGGTTGTGGCCACCGTCGCGAGCGCGGGAGAAAACTCCGACGTGCTGCCGGTGCTGCCGTGCGTCGCGGTGGCGCTGAGCATGCCGCCTCCAGGAATGAAGCCGGAAAGCGGTACAGTGAAAGTGGCGTCGCCGGATGCATTCGTTGTGACGAACATCGTTCCGAGGAAATACCGCCCCTCGCCGTTGCCGCTCGGATCGGCGGTGTTAGACGAGTAGATATCAATATCGAACGATGAATTTGGCAGGCCGCTGTAGGTTCCGGTGACCGTCGGATTGGCTCCGCTGATGAAGGTGGAGAGCGTGGGGAAATTGAGTAGGCCGTTTGCGCCGATGTCCGCATCAAACGCGTCGTTTGCGGTGAAGCCGTTTGGAGGATCGCCCGCAGTGACGAGGTCGATGCCGAGCGCACCATTGCCGTATATGGCGTTGCCACGTATTGTGTTCCCGGCAGCCGTACCCCCACCTATGTTCACCTCGATTCCGCGTCCGATATTATTTGCGATGACATTTCCAGCACTCGGCTGGAGTCCTCCCACTGCGACTCCGGACGCCTGAAAAATCAGGATTCCAGAATCATTCCCCAGCGAAAGCGCACCCGTCTTGTCGGTGCCGATGAAGTTACCTTCGAACACCGCACTCGTGGAGGCAGCCCCGAAAATCGTGATACCCGCCGTGCCGTTTCCAACAATGACGTTTCCAGCACCCGGCGACGGGCCGCCGATCGTCACGCTAGGAGCCGCGTTGATGGTTATACCGCTGTTTCCATTTCCAAAATCGAGCGTTCCTGATGCGTCGGACCCAATCAAATTTCCCATCACCGAACTGCCGAAGGCGGACGCAAGATTGATCAAAACACCGACACCGCTGAGCGCGCCGGAAATTACATTTCCCTCCCCCGACCTGTCGCCACCGACCAACGTATTCGGGCCCTGCGTGATGACGCCGTCAAACGTGTTTCCGAGCAGCGCGGCACCGGATTTCGTCGTGCCGATGTAGTTACCCTGAATGATGGTTCCGTCGGATGCCGAACCGTTGATCACGATGCCGCTGCCAGCGTTTCCGGAGATCACGTTTCTATCGCGCGGTGCCGCCGAGCCGACTCGCACATCAGGAGCGCTATCGATCAAAATTCCAGACTGACTGTTCACCGGCGCGGCGCTGCCCGTGGAGGCGGGGCCGATCCAGTTGCCCACGACGGCACTGCCACCCGCGTCAGGCGCGATGGCCACTCCGTAGCCCGTCCACCGGTTGATGATAAAGCCGCTAATCGTTGATTTACTTGAAGATGCAGACAGCCCGTTTTCGTCGCCCGCGCCATTGGGAACGCTCGCACCGCTGAGTTCCACGAGCAGCACTGCGTTGCTACCGACTGCGAGCGTATTCACCGCCGCACCCGGCTGCGAATACGCGTCGAGCACCGTGTCGCCACTGAGCGAAGGCAGCACGGTAAGCGGCGCGATCGTCTTCAGCCCGCCACCGGGAATATTGAACGAAATGTAGTCGAGCCCCGCCTGCGCATTCGCATCGAGAATCGCCTGCCGCAGCGAGCCCGCACCGCTGTCGTTTGTGTTCGTCACGGTGAAACCGCCTGCGATCAACGTCACTTGCGCAGTCGTGTAATTCACAGGGATTGGTGGCGCACCGACCCTGTTTGTGAAAGTGCCGCCCACCGGAGTTCCCGCCAGAATGTTGAACGAGTTCCCCGCCCGGACCACAAACGTTCCGAGCAAGTGAATCTCCAGCGTTCCGCTGATTGTCGCGCTGCCGGTGACGGTGAGCTTGTCGTAACCGGAACCGGGAGTGAGTCCTCCGAGATCGGCGACGAGAACTCCGTTGCTAAATTGCGTGTAGTTTCCCGCAATAGTCAGCGTCCCAGCGGCATCCTTTCCCGCGATGAAAATGCGCGAGTCGTTTTGCACATTGCCTGTGATCGTTCCCGCGCCGACGAGATCACCGCCAATTATCTGCACCGTTCCCGCCGAAGTAATACTGCCGCCGGCCAGTTCCGTGAGCCCACTGGTTTGCTGAATCGCGCCGACGACAAGCGTCCCGGCCTGCGAACGCAGCGTCCCCGCATTACTCACCGAAAATCCGCCAAAGCCAAACACGCCGGTCCCCTGTTTTTGGATCGTCCCCTGATTGCTCAACGAAACCGGCGTCGCTGCTCCGTCCGCATCGTTCACCGCGGCGAGCAGCGTCAGCAGCGCGTTCGGCGATGCGTTCGTGAGGACGCCTTGGTTAAAATTCACACCCTGCGCCTGCACCGTGAGCGACCCATGGTTTTCGAGCGTGCCATTCGTCCACACGACCGGCGAACTGCTGCCGCCGACCGTCGCCGTCGCGCCATCGATCACTCGCAATGTGCCGTCCAAATGCGCGCCGCCGGACCATGCGAGAGTGCCGAGCACATTCACCTCGCTCGTCCCGCCGAGCGAGCCGCCTGTGAGGTTCAGCGCCTTCACGGAAACCGGCGAAGTCGGAATCACCGATCCGCTGCCGATGTTCGCGATGTCGAGCACACCAGGCACGCCGTTCGGCGTCCAGTTCGACGGGTTGAACCAATCCGTCGCCGCCGTTCCAATCCACGTGTAAGTCGTCGAAGCACCGGCAACCGGACCAAACTCGGAAGTCGGGCCGCCGACAGACGGCGTCGCCGTCGCGGAAAACACCGTATTTCCTGGCAGTGAAACCGTCTGACTGTAAGTGATCGTCGCCACGCCGGATGCGTTGCTCGTCACATCCTGAAAGCCGAGATACACAGCTCCCTCGCCGTATCCCGAAGGATCGGCCTGGTCAGGAGCCAGCGCGAAAAACTCCACGCGGTATGTGCCATTCGCCTTCGCATTCAGCACGCCGTTTAGCGAAATCGACGAACCGCTGATGCTCGCCGTCTGAAGCTGCGGCCAGTTCGTCACGCCGTCCACATCTGGAGAATCATTCAGCGTGACACCAAAGTAATTCTCCGTCGTCCCGCCGTGATTGATTCCGAGCCCTCCGTTCTTCGAAATGGAGTTGCCGAGAAAGCGGTTCCCGGCTCCGCCCCCGAATGCCTCGATTCCCGGGCCTCCGTTGAAAGCGATCACATTCCCCTGCCCCGCCGACGTCCCTCCGATCGTATGGCCACCGGCGAACTGATAGAATGCAACTCCCGCGCCGACATTTGGAATTGCCTGCATCCCCGTGGGATTCGTGCCGATGAAATTGCCGCGGACGTTGAAATTGAGCGCATTACCGTTGCCCACCGAACTGCCGAGAGAAACGCCGTCCGCGCCATTTCCTGAAATCACGTTTCCCTCAATCAATCCATTCGAGCCGCCGTAAACAATTTCCACTCCCGCTTTCGCATTTCCGAGCGCCGCCGTCCCTGCCGCATTCGTCCCGATGTAATTGCCGCGGATCTGAATGCCCGTTCCATTTCCCTGCAAAACACCCGCATTAATATTTCCTGAAATGACATTGCGCCCAGACGGCGTGCCGTTCCCGATTTGCGTATTCACCGAACCCGAATCCGAGACACCCGATTGAAAATTGCCGTAGGCCGTGTTGCCGCTTTTATTCAAACCGATAAGGTTCCCGAGAATCTGTGTCCCGCTCGACTGGTCATCCACCTGCACACCGAACGCATTTCCGGTCAAAATATTGCGGTCCGCAAGATTCGTTCCGCCGATGACATTTCCCGAATAGATCGGCGTCGAACCCAGAAAATCTCCGACCCGCACGGCGGCGTTTTTGTTCTCGTTTGACGCCGTTCCGATCCCGCTGGCATCAGTGCCGATGAAGTTTCCCCCGACGCGATTATTGTTCGATTTGAGTATGATCCCATTGCCTGTTTCGTTGATGCCTGAGCCGAAGCCGAAGATCGCAAGTCCTCGCACAATGCTCCCGCCGGACCCGCCAAGAATGAGCCCGTTTCCATTCGAGAGACTCGCACCACTCAGCTCGACGATGATGTTCGCATTCGTGCCATCGGGCAGTGAGTTCACCGACGCGCCGGACTGGGAATAGCCGTCAATCGTCACCGCCTCGACAACGTCCGGAAGCTGGGTGAGCGGCAGGATTTTAAATGGTCCCGTGCCGAGATTAAACGTGATCAAATCCGCACCGGCACTTCCATTCGCCGAAAGAATCGCCTGCCGCAGAGAACCCGCCCCGCTATCGGCAGTCGTGGTGACGATGAATGTCGCCGGAGCAATCCGTTGCTCGAGCGGCTCGATACAATTGAGAAAATGGCGTCCAGCTTTCGGGGTATGTCGGATGATCATGAGATTGAATGTTCGAGAAGGTTGCGTTCCATGCAAATCTAATCCTGGATACCCGATAGTAAAGAGGGCAACCGACAAAGCGCCATCACGCACCGAACAAGAACGTCGGCGAACAAGGCTCGCTGGAAAGTTCCTAGCACGCGACACGGGAGCACACCGATTCTCCGCATGCGATAGTCACGCTCGGGAAGAACGCCGGCTTGCTGTCCAATGCCGGGTAACAGCCCGCGGAAAGGTGCGGGCGCGAAAGTCCAAACTGCGAGCTTTTTGCGCCTGTGTCTTCCGGTGTTGAAAAGTTCACGCTACCTTCTCGAAGGGGTGTGATTAAAAGTGGAATAGCGCGAAGCGCAAAGTAGCCCGCGAGTCTCTTCGCGGCTGAATATTACTCGCGAAGCGACCAATCAGTCGAAGTGCCGCTTCGCGGGTGGCGTGACGCCGCGAAGGGATTGCCTTTCAGGCTACCTCTGGTTCGCCGGCTACTTTCTCCGGGCTTCCGATAATTCCACTTTTAATCTCACACTTCTCGAAGCAAAGCTCCGCCCCACGCTGGACACGTTCCCCTTGTGCAACGGCGGCATCTGTTGAACGGCCCGTGTTTGTCACCATTGAATTCCCGGACCGAATTCGGCGAAGCCTATTCAGTGCTGTTGCGCGGGCTTCGTCCAGGTTCCGTCCACGATCACTTTCGTCACACCCGCGCGAGAATTGAAGCGAATGAGTTGCGCAACGCGACGCGGTGTCAGGCGGACACAGCCGTGCGAGGCAGGAAACTTCGGCACCGATGGATAATAGTGCAGCGCGATCCCGCGCGCGGGAACAAACCACGTCACGTCCTTCGCTTCGGGATGGCTTGGTAGCTGCGAAGCAAAACCGGTAACCGTGAACGTGCCCTTAGGAGTACAGTTGCTACCCGAACGGCGACTGGTTGCGACGTCATCGCAATTAACCCCGCGCACACCGGCACCCGGAGAACTGCGGAATGGCCCTGTCTCCTGTTCGGCGGCATTTGGCCCCGCCCACTTCAGCGTCACGGGATGATCCGGATCTTCGAGGCGGACGGATATTTCCTGAATGAACGTGTTTGGAAAATCACTATTGCGCTGCGGATTTGCAGCAGGGGCACTCGCCGCAGAGAGCCGGGAAGCCACTCCGAGCTTCGCTTTCTCTGGCTTCGGCTCGGGCTTTGGACGATCCATCGCCTCAATCTTTTTCGCTGCAGCGATGCGCGATGTTAGCGATTCCGCGCCAGAAGATTTCGCGGCTTTTTTGTCGGTTTTCAGCGGCGGTTTTTTCGCTGTGGCTTTCTTAACAGCCGGCTTTTTTGGAGCTGTAGTTTTACCCGCCTCAGAACTGCGGCGGGCTTTGACGTCGGGCTTGGGCTTTTTCATAGCGGAGGCATACTTCTCGCGCTGCACGCAAATGTAAAACCAAATATTATGAATCCCGAGGAGCACCTATTTCATCGCGAAAAAAGTTTAACACGTACAATCGGTGTCATCGGC
>JAYSTZ010000652.1:0-6741 GCA_043719365.1 Verrucomicrobiaceae bacterium
CAAGCTCGCAGTCTGGCTCGCGGTCCTTGCTGCACTGACAGCTGTTGCAACGCTCAAGGACGAGCCCAACATGCACTGGAAGCCCCGCTTTCTCCTCGCGTTCGCAGTGCCGCTCGTCGCGCTCTACGTCTGGATCGCGCTGCATCACGACGCAGAGGTGAACTGGACCGCACCCGCCTCCATTTCCCTCGCCATCCTCACCGTTTCATTTTTTAGCGAACGCATCGCGTCGGGCGGGATTTGGAGAACCACAGCGATTGCCGCAGTCGCCATCGGAGTGCTCATGTCGTTCCTCACTCTAAATACGGGCATTCTCCGCGCAATGGGCCTGCCGGACCCGAGCGCGCGACTCCGCGGATGGAAGACCACCGCGAAGCTCGTGGACGACTTCCGCCAGCGCATCGAACAGCAAACCGGCAAACGCGTTTTTCTCATCGCGGACGATTACGGCACCGCAGCATCCCTCTGCTACTATCTCCCGGAAAAACGCATCGAGGTTCCCGGACACCCGCCGGTCTATGTTCCGGAATCCCCGGCGGCGGAAAATCAGTTCCACTTTTGGGGCCGCTACGACGAATACGAAGCCCGCAACCCAAATGCCCCCATCAATATCGACGAAGACTCCCGCGAATACGGGGTCAATAAATTCGCAGGACGAATGGCCCTCTATATTACCGACCGCAAGGAAGGCGAACCCGCGAGCGTGCTCATCCCGTCCTTTTACAATCGAGGCAACTCCGAAGAAAGCTGGGCCAGACAGTCAGTGAAACCATGGCGAAAGCCCGCCGCCGACTTTGAGATCAAGCAGGGCGACCGCGTGCTACGAACCATTCGTATTTTTGTCCTCCCGCACTACCAGCCCGGCAAAGTGCTCGATTAGCGGAAAGCCTCGTCGCGCTTGCTACTGGCGACCCTTTCCGCAAATGCTGCCCGAATGAGCAAACTCAATCTGAACATCGAAGGCGCAGTGAAAGACCGATACGCGGCTGGCGCACAATGCTGCGAACCTGCGCTGTGCTGCCCCGTGCAATACGACGCGAAATATTTGAAGGTCATTCCGCAGGAAGTCATCGAGAAAGACTACGGCTGCGGCGACCCGAGCCAGCACGTCCGCGAAGGCGAGACCGTGCTCGATTTAGGCAGCGGGACGGGGAAGATTTGCTTCATCGCCTCCCAAGTCGTGGGACCAAAAGGGCGCGTCATCGGCGTGGACATGACCGACGACATGCTGGAAGTCGCACGGCGGAATGCGCCCATCGTGGCGGAGCGAATCGGGTTCTCGAATGTCGAGTTTCGCAAAGGCCGGATTCAGGACCTAGCGCTCGATGTGGCCAAGCTGGACGCAGCGTTGAGCAGCGAGCCGATTTCCGGCGCAGATGGATTCTTGAAAGCCGAGTCGCTGCTTGACCGCCTCCGCGCAGAGGAGCCGCTCATCGCCTCGGGAAGCGTGGATGTTGTGGTCTCGAATTGCGTTCTCAATTTGGTGAGCCCCGAGCTCAAGCCGCAGTTGTTCGCGGAGATTTTCCGGGTGCTGAAGGGAACGGGGCGCGCGGTCATCAGCGATATTGTGGGCGATGAAGAAGTGCCGGCTGAGTTGCAGAACGACGCGGTATTATGGAGCGGCTGCATCAGCGGCGCGCTCACCGAGGCCGGGTTTCTGGAGGCATTTGTCGAAGCGGGTTTCCAAGGCGTGCGAATCCTCAAGCGCGATGACAAGCCGTGGCAGACCGTTGGAGGAATCGAGTTTCGCTCGGTCACGATTGAGGCGTTCAAAGGCACCGGAGAGCCCTGCATGGAACTCAAGCAGGCCGTTATTTACAAAGGCCCGTTCAGCGAGGCGGCGGATGACGACGGGCATACTTATCGCCGCGGCGTTCGCGAGGCCGTTTGCGGAAAGACTTTCGACATGCTCATGCGCGAACCCTACGCGGGAATGTTTGAGCCGGTGCTTCCACTTGTTCCGGTTGCAGCCAATGAAGCGCAGCCATTTGACTGCGTCGCTCGCGAGCGTCATCCACGCGAGACGAAGGGAATGGAATACGACGCCACCACTGCGCAATCCGGTTGCTGCGACGGCGATGCGTGCTGCTAGCCGATGAATCTGCTTTACGTCGCAGCCCGCGTGGCGCGTCGAATCCTCCCGACGACCCTGCCCGTGTGGATGCGGAATGCGCTGCCGTTTTTGGACCGCAACCTTGGTGCCGCTGATGGCGCTGCGATCGTCCGGCTTTACGAAAAACGCATGGACGAAAAAAAGCCCGCCCACTGGCCGCAAGGTCTGACCGTCCTAGAAGTCGGCACAGGCGCGACCAACGGCTCGTGCTACGAACTCGCCGCTCGCGGTGCAAAACGCGCCCTTTCGCTGGAGCCATTCGTCGCGTTGAATCGCCAGAAGGATGATCAGCAAATGGCCGCGTCCGGATTGCGCCCGGAGGATCTCGCCACGACGGTCGAGCGACTCGTTTCAACCACGCAACTTCCCGATGGCAGCGTGGACTGCATCCTCTCGAACTCCGTGCTGGAGCACGTCACCGGGCCGGACGCGCTTTTTGCCGAACTCGCGCGACTGCTGCGACCGGGCGGATTCATGCTGCACATCGTGGACTATCGGGACCATTTTTTCCGCTACCCGTATCAATTCCTCACATTCTCTCGGAAAACGTGGGATCGATGGTTGAACCCCGGCGACCTCCCCCGCTGGCGGATCAGCGACCACGTCGCTGCGCTGGAGCGCGCCGGGCTCTCCGTGCAAGTGCTGCTCGCCCGCCCGGCGCCCGGCTGGGATGCAGTGAAATCGAAGATCCATCCCGAGTTCGCGGGATATTCCGAAGAAGCGCTCTCAACCGGCTTTGGCGTGCTTTGGGCGGAATTGTTCGCTGGCAACCCCGCCAATTCAGACTAAAATTTGCCCATGCGATTTTGTATCCTCTTTATTCTCGCTTTAACGTGCTCACTCCGGGCGAATCATACATCAGTTTTTGAGAAGCTGAACGACTACACACCGGTGCTCTCGTTCACCGAATCGGTCGCACAGCATGTCGTCGGCAGCGGCATGGACCGTACGACTGCGGACTCTTACTCCGGAAAGTTTCAGATCACCGTGGAAACTGACGAACTCGCCACGCTCAATGCCGCATCGATCGTCCGCATTCGAATCGGGTCGTTTCTTTTAGACAAGACTCTGGGTGACGCGCCCGACTATGTCACCGGCGGCACCCGTGCCACATTCTCGATTATCGACGGAACGGAATCCATCGGCACGGTGAAGGCAAAATGGGGCAATGGAAAACTCTCCATTTCGGGCTCGATCAAATCACCACTGATACCGATGCCCGTGAACAGCTTCCAAGTCCCGGTTCTCGTGGAAGACGACCGCTATTTCATCAGCGAGACCACCGAAGCCTCGCTGATTTTCGGCAACACCGCCGGCAATCGAAAAATGGAGGTGCATGGAAAATCCACTTTCAAAACCGTCCGCTTCGGCCCGGCGGACGCACCGGATTACGAGGATGATTTATGGAAAGTATCGGTCTCCGGCTCGCTCGATTTTACACCGCCGAAAGTGAAGCTCCTTTCTCCGGGCAAACTGACTAATGCGACACCGCAGCGGTACGTGCTCAGCACTCCGATTGATGCCGAGGTCGTCACCGTGCAGGTGGATTCCGCTTCGGCAACCGACCCGATTCTTCGTGAAAGTCTGGAGCCCCCGCTCGTAAAGCCTAAGGCGTCGCTTTGGGACGGCGTCCTATACCTCGCCCCCGGCGCGAACAGCGTGCGATTCACCGCCATCGATCGCAGCGGCAACTCCTCGACAACCACGTTCACGCTTACGCACGACTGGCGCAGCGGAATTTATGCGGGACTGCTCGACACCGGCTCCGAGGAGATGACGCGGATCCTCACGCTCAACGTTTCACCCGGCGGTACTTTCACCGGCCAACTCCAAATCGGGCTCGAGAAATACCGGTTCAAGAACAAGTTCGACGCCACCGGATTTTCGACATTTCAATTGCCGCGTTCCAAAGGCCGCGTCCCGCTCGATTTCGTCATGAACGTCACGCAGGATGACTCAGACTTCACCGGAGAGCCCGACCCGAAACCCACTGTCCTAAGCATCGTCGTCTCGGACGAATCCGGCTCCTACACCATCGACGCCTCGCGCGCCGTGTACGATTCCGAAAGCGTGCAGCCGGAGCTACTCGCCGCATATTACACCGCACGCATCTCGCCGGACCCTTTGCTGGAGGGAAATGGCGGGCCGGAGGGCTCCGGATACCTCGCCATGAAAGTGAAAAAGAACGGAAGCATCCGGACTCTCGGGAAAGTAGCCGACGGCTCGGCGTTCTCCTCCTCGGGCCTCCTTGGCGGCGACGGGAGGTTGCTCGTTTTCTCAAGACTCTACAAACCGACAGACGGATTCGTTCAGGGCTTTGTGACATTCACCGCGGCGGAGGACCAAGGCAGCACCTGCGAAGGAAATTTGCGCTGGGTGCAGCCGTTCAACGCAAAGGCGACCGGCCTTTTCCCCGATGGTGTAAATGCGGACTGCCCGGTCTCCGGCGGCATTTATTTACCGGGGCGACGCATCATTGATGGCGACATCGTGGATGACACCACACCGCTCGACGGCTCGACCGAGGGCGAGCTTCGGTTCCTCGGCGGCGACTTCGGCGACTCGGATTCCGGGCGTCTTTTCACCATCAACTTCAAAGGCAGTGTGACGCTCGAATTGCCGGTCCCGGCGGAGAAATTGAAGCTCTCGGTAAAGAACAAGACCGGGATCTTCTCCGGCAGCATCATCGGCGCAGGCCACACGTCACCCGCGAAGAAATTCTTCGGCGTCATCGTCGGCCAGGATGGGCTCGGCGACGGCAGCTACATCAGCAAGACCGATAGCGGCGCCGTGGTCATTGAGGGACAATGAGCGATCTCCTCGTCGAACAGTTTCTCGAGCACCTCGAAGTCGAGCGCAACGTCAGCGCCCGGACCCTGATCAACTACCGCCACGCACTCGCCACCTTCCGTGAGCGGGTCGCAGAACCGCCTTGGAAAGAACTGCGCGCCGACCATTTTCGCCGCTATCTATTCGACAGGATGAAGGCCGGAATCGCCAAGCCGACCATCCGTCTTCACTTCGCCGCGATGCGGACATTTTTCCGTTTTCTCGTCGAGCGACACGGCCTCGCGGATAACCCGCTCAAACAAGTCCAGCTCCCGAAACTCGACAAGAAACTCCCCGTCGTCCTCAACCCGAAACAGATCGACGCGCTTCTCACCGCGCCGCTCAAGATGGAGAAAAGCGACAAGGCTCCCAAGTGGATGCCCAAGCGCGACGCCGCGATTTTGGAGCTCTTCTACAGCAGCGGCCTCCGTCTTTCCGAGCTCGCCTCACTCGAAGTCCGCGCCATCGATCCTTACAACGAAACCGTCCGCGTCATCGGCAAAGGCCGCAAGGAGCGCATCGTCCCGGTGGGCAGTCTCGCGCTCGAAGCCATCCAGCAATACCGCCATGCCGCAGTAGTGAATGCCGGACCGCTCTTCATCAACAAAGGCCGCAAACGCCTCTCCGTCCGCTCCGTCTGGCTTTCGCTAAAGCGCTACCTCGACCACGCCGGCATCCCGTCGAACATCTCGCCCCACAAGCTCCGGCACAGCTTCGCCACGCACATGCTGGACGCGGGAGCCGATCTCCGCAGCGTGCAATCGCTCCTCGGCCACGCCTCGCTTTCCACGACGCAAATCTACACGCACGTCACCGTCGAGCGCCTCAAACGCGCCTACGACGACGCACACCCGCGCGCTTAGTGCCTCGCCAACCGTGAAGCGATGATAACTCCTTGAGTAATCCGACGGTGACTTGTGACTCGTGAGTGGTGACTGGTCGCAAGTGTGCGGACGGAGTTATTCCTTCCCGCTTGCGACTAATCACTTCTCACCAGTCACAAATCACCGCCGATAAACACGCTGGCTTACCATCACACGACGACTGACGGACCACCAGGCGTTCCGCCGACGCATCCCGGCGGTGGAGAAAAAGAGCGGCTCAGCGCACGGGCATGTCTTTCACCGCATTCCCCTACTCCACCAGCCCGTTTCGCATCGCCCAAACCAGCAGGCCGGGCATGTTCGTGGGTGCCGGTCTTCTTGTAGAGGCTCTCGCGGTGGGCGGCCACGCTTCGTTCCGACTTTTTGATAGACGCCGCGATCCCTTTGGTCTGCTGGCTCCGGACTAAACAGGAAAGGACGGCGAGCTCCGTCCGCGTCAGCAATACCACTTCGGCCGCGTGCCATTTGATCTGGTCCACCACAGCCTTGGAAATATACCATTCGCCCGTCATCGCCGCCTCAAATGCCTTGCGCAGCCCCGTCAGCCCGTCGTCCGAATGCAGTATCGCCGCAGGCTGCGCATCGCGCGCCAGCGACAGCATCGTGGCGCTTTCGCTGCCGGTGTGGACGATCACGCTCGTGCCGGGCAGCAGCGCCTTGAGCTCGTGAATGAGCAAAATCCCGTTCTTCTTCGGCAGTCGCAAGTCCGTGATGAGCACGTCCGGCTTCAAGCGGAGGCAAAGTTCCAGCGCTCCCTCCCCGTCCGAGGCCTCTCCGATCACGCGACAGGACGGAAAAATCACCTTCATCGTCTTTTCCATCGACTCGCGGAGGAGGCGCGAGTCGTCGGCCAAAACTACGGTGTAAACCGACTGTGATTCATCAACAGATCCCGGAGAAAGAGATGGAGGCATA
>JAYSTZ010000653.1:0-2887 GCA_043719365.1 Verrucomicrobiaceae bacterium
CCGGAGAGCAGCCAGCGGCGCAGGCCGCCGCACAGGGGGTCCACCTTTGCGTGGTGAAGCCGGAGGAAGCCAAACGCGGCTTTGTCCTGCTGCCAAGACGCTGGGTGGTCGAAGGCTCCTTTGCTTGGGCGAGTCGTTTCCGACGCCTGGCCAGAGACTACGAGCGCCTGCCAAGTTCCCTCGCGGGACTTCACTGGCTCGCTTTTGTCACTCTCATGCTCCACTCGCTGTCAGCAAATGGGCATGACACGCTCTAAAGAAATGTCGTGCCAACGACCTCAGGCTCTACCACCTCACTCTAAATTCGCTCAATGGCATCGAAGCTCTCAATGAAACGAGGGAACTCACCTTGGAGTGGGCGAACAAGATCGAGCAATTAGACAATGTCTTTCGCCTTCCTCATCTAACAAAGCTTTCGGTTTACGACTTTCCGAAGCTAACGACCCTCACAGGCATAGAACAGCTTGGCGAACTGACCGAATTCAATTTTTCGGGAAGTCGTGGAGCCATAGACCCGGCTTTGCGTCTCACGACAATCAAGCCGGTCACACACATTCCTAACTTGAGTTCTTTCTCGTTGGCGAACGCGAGAATCGCTGATGATGACATCGCCTGCCTGGCTCAATGTTCAACATTGCGCCGCCTGCATTTGTCCAAGAACTTTGACCGGGGTCAGTTCGCCTTATTGGCGAAGCGCTTGAACGCTCAGCTTGAAACACCAATAACATCGCACGTTGCTGCTAGCATGGAATGCGAGCAATGCGGCGGCTGCAAGGCCATGTTCCTCGGTCGAAGAATGCCTTTTCTCTGTCGGGCCTGTGACGAAGCCAAGTTTGAGAGACTCGTGCATGAGTTTGAAACACTGGTTCGCAACGCATAACTGCCATGCGTTGCACCCATCCTCCCCTCACGGCACCCGCTTCCCAGTGATGCGGCGTTTTTTGTCAGTCCAGCACCTCGAAACTCTGGTAGTCCGGCGCGAAGGTCATCACCGCACTGGTAGTGTCCTAATTTGGCTGACGAGCCACGCGCGAACAGCGGCAAGCGGAGAGTCAATCGGCGGCGTTCCGAGCACGGCGACGTATTGTGGGCCGTCGTCGCCCTCCACTGCCCACCCGTAGGCAACCAGCGGGGGCGGCTTATTGACGCTGAAAACCTCCACGACACCTTGCCACACGGTTTGCCCGCGAAATGTCTCCACAATGGGCACGTACTCAACGCGCACCACCTTGCTGCCCATGGCGCGCTCTACGGCCAATTGCGAGCTCACTTGGCTTCGCAGACCATGCCGTTTGAAGATTATTCAGATCACGACCCCATCCTGAATTTCCGCGCTTAATCCCAAGGACATCAGCGAGAGCATCCAAGCCAGGCTCTAATGCTCGCATGCTGTGCATTACGGTGGCTGTGAAGCGATCAAGGGAGAGGCAGTTCCCAGCTTCGCGCAGATCGTATTCCGCGCTGGGAAAACTGGCTGTGATTTCATCTCCATCTGGTGGGGTTTTGTCGTAGAATCTAATCCGTGATGGCTCGACGTAGAAAAACGAAAGATTCTTGAGTTCATCCTCTAGGCGCTCGCGTATGTTTTCAACCGCGCGCGATACATGATCGGGAGTCAGAACATCAAACACGGCAAGCGAAACCCTCTCCTCGAAACGAATGATGGCGTCACGCGTAAATGTCAGATCGAAGACAGTGGCATTACCAAGCAGCTTGGTAACGAGGGGAAGACGAAGCGATCACCCTTCTCCAGCGGCGCGGAGGATGGCCGCGATGAGAGCCTCGTCGAACCAGCAGCCGGCGCGGTCTTGCAATTCAGCGATGATCGGCGAGACCATGGGGAGATGCCCGTCCTGCTTGGCGAGGACGAGGCTGCCGAGGACGCCGGTGGGGATTAACCCGAGCGATTTCGCCACACGGCGGCCCAGCCGCTCATCCATCAGCGACGTGCGGGCATGAAGCTCCAAGGCGAAAAGGGCGAGAGCTTGGGTCTCACCGGGGTCGAGACGGGCAGCGATGACGGCGGGCGGGATGTGGCTGGGTGAAAGCACCTCGATCGATGCAGGCCGAACGGGATGCTCGTGCAAAAGAAGGTCCGCCCGGCCGATTGTCAGGAGCGCCGTGAGCGGGGAGGTGTCACTTGGAGATGAGGTCTTCGGCGAAATCCTCGACGCCGTAGTGGACGGGAATCTTCCGCCGTCCCAATTCGCGCATGAATTCACTCTGGCTCATCCCGGCGGCTTCGGCGGCCTGGCCAAGCGTGACCTCGCAAGCGGTGAATAGACCGATGGCGATGTGGAGCGCGGCTTGGCTGGGAGTGAGCCTCGTTTCGAGCGACTCGGGCAGAGTGATGTTCATGGCGGCGGGAAAGTATCGCGCGCGACCTTCCAGCGCAATTTCGTAAACATGTGCGCGTTAGCCCTTCGTTCCGAAAATCTTTCGGAATTTGCCGCCGCGGCGGATTGGCGGTGGTGCGGCGCGAGGCGATCTGGTAGGAAACAGCCGTCCGCATTTTCACCACCACGCCTTTTCCACATGCTCTCCCGTGTCGCAGATTCGCTCTACTGGCTGGGCCGCTACATCGAGCGGGCGGAAAACAATTCGCGCATCCTGGATGTGAATTTGCAGGTGACGCTGGATGACGACCACATCGGCGCGGCGGGCGACAAGGTGGACTGGGAGCCGATCCTCGCGTCGCTGGAGGACCAGAAACTTTTCGGCAAACTCTACGCGGTGACGAATGCGGAGACGGTGTGCGAGTTTGTGACTTTTGCGAAGGAGAACCCGAACTCGATCCGCTCGTGCGTGGCCGGGGCGCGGGAGAATGCGCGGACGGTGCGGGAGTACATTTCGAGTGAAATGTGGGAGCGGATCAACAGCCTCTACC
>JAYSTZ010000654.1:0-17730 GCA_043719365.1 Verrucomicrobiaceae bacterium
GATGGGAAATGTGGAGACTTTCACGAATTTGCCATCGCCGCGCGCCCAAAGCTCCAGCTCAGCTTCGCGTTTGAAGGCGCGGATGAAAACTTCGACGGCAGGGTAAGAAACACCTGCTTTCGCGAACAATGCGCGGATTGCAGGCTCGGACCGGTTGCGGGCTGCCTGGAGTCGCGCATTTTTTGTTTCGTAGGCTTTCAAGGCAATGATCGAGGCGGTGACAATAAGAGCGATGTAGATGAGTTTTCGCATTTCCAGGAGCTTGCGCGAATTCCTCCGCTGTTTCTGCATAGCCGTCCAGCGAAACTTCGCGATGGTGGCGGGATTGTCGGGTCTTTCACCTTCGGCGGTACTTTGACTTTGCGTCAGCCGCGTTCGCCGCTAGGTTCCGCGCCCTTTTACTAATGAGCGCGAATTACAAAGACACACTGCTGTTGCCAAAGACGGACTTCCCCATGAAGGCCGATCTCGTGAAGCGCGAGCCCGAGCGGCTGGCAAAATGGGAGGCTGCGGGGCTGTATCAGCAGATTCTCGATAGCCGAATCGGCGCGCCGCTTTTCGTCCTGCACGACGGTCCGCCGTTCGCAAACGGTGACGTCCACATGGGCACGGCGCTGAATAAAATTCTAAAGGACCTCATTGTAAAAAGCCGCTCAATGCTCGGCTTCCGCGCTCCGTTCGTGCCGGGCTGGGACTGTCACGGTCTGCCCATCGAGTTCAAGGTGGTGAAGGAACAGCGCGGTCTCGAGCCCGCGGAAATCCGCCGTCGCGCCGAGGCGTTTGCGCGCAAGTATATCGACATCCAGCGCGGGCAGTTTAAGCGGCTCGGCGTCTTTGGTTCGTGGGCGGACCCGTATCTCACACTCGCGCCGACGTATGAAGCGGACATCATCCGCGCGTTCGGAGGGTTTGTGGAAAAGGGCCTCGTGTATCAGTCGAAAAAGCCGGTCTATTGGAGCACCGGTGCGCAGACGGCGCTGGCCGAGGCCGAGGTGGAATACGCGCAGCGGACGGACCCGGCGATTTATGTGAAGTTTGCCGTAGTGGCATTGGCGCCCTCGCCAATGCGTAGTGGCAAAGGCGCCTCGCCTGTGAGCACGGGCGAGGGCGCCCGTGACACCATCATTGGCGAGGGCGCCAATGCCACGACCGGCGCATCGTTTGTCATCTGGACGACGACGCCGTGGACGCTGCCTGCAAACGTCGGCATCGCCGTGCATCCGAAGGTAAAATACAGCATCGCGGATTTTGGCGGACAAAAGCTCATCGTCGCCACGGATTTGCTAAACACTTTTGCAAAAGAATGCGGGCTCGAACTCGGCGCAGTCTCCGCCGAAGTGACGGGCGAACAACTGCTCGGCTTGGAAGCGCAGCATCCATTTCTCCCGCGCACTTCGAAGGTTATCCCAGCCGATTTCGTCACCACGGAAACCGGCACCGGGCAGGTCCACATCGCCCCCGGCCACGGTAAGGACGACTACATCGCCGGACAAGCGAACGGACTTCCCGTGCTCTCGCCCGTCGATGACTACGGCAAGCTCACCGAGGACTGCGGGATGCCGCAATGGGTCGGTAAGTATGTGTTCGACGCAAACGCCGAGATCGTCACTTTCCTCCGCGAGAATGGCTCGCTGCTCGCCGAGCAGAAATACACGCACGATTATCCACACTGCTGGCGCTCAAAGACGCCGATCGTCTTCCGCGCGGTGGAGCAGTTTTTCATCAACGTGGACAAGATTCGCGGCGGTGCGCTCGCGGCCATCGACAAGACGACGTGGCTCCCGCATTGGGGGCGCAACCGCATCTTCGGTACCGTGGAATCGCGGCCCGATTGGTGCATTTCGCGCCAGCGCACATGGGGCGTGCCGCTGCCTGTTTTCTACGAAGTCAACGGGACACCCATCGTCCGCGCCGACCTCGCGCAGAAAGTCGCGGATCTCGTGGAGAGCGGCGGGACGAATCTGTGGTTTGAAAAGGACGACGCATGGTGGGCCGCGCAGCTCGGCTTGCCCGCCGACACTTCGCGCCGCAACGACACGCTCGATGTGTGGATTGACTCCGGCGTTTCGCATCAGGCCGTCACGTCGCGTCATCCGGAACTGAAGGCGTGCGGTGGAGTCGCGGATGTTTACCTGGAAGCGACGGACCAGCATCGCGGCTGGTTCCAGTCGTCGCTCATGACTTCCGTCGCGCTGACCGGACACGCGCCATACAAGACCGTGATCACGCACGGCTTCGTCGTGGACAAAGACACCAAACGCAAGATCAGCAAGAGCGAGCAGGGCGCTTACAAAAAGCCGATGGAAGCCGAGTATTTCGTCGGCAAATACGGTGCCGACATCGTACGTCTGTGGGCCGCGAGCGTGGAGTACACCAACGATGTGCCGTTTTCTGAAGACGGTTTCGCCCGCACGAGCGAGGCGTATCGCAGCTTCCGAAATGTGCTGCGCATTTTGCTCGCGAACATCTCCGACTACGACGCTTCGCAAAAAGCCGAGCCGACCACCGTGGACCGCTGGGTTCTCAGCAAGCTGCAAACCGTGATCGCGACCTGCCGGGCGGCTTACGAAGCTTACGATTTCCGCAAGGTTTTCGAGACGCTGAATCAATTCTGCACCGTGGACCTCAGCGCGCTCTACGTGGACATCACAAAAGACCGCATGTATTGCGACGCCGCCAACAGTCCCCGCCGCCGAGCCACGCAAGCCGTCATGCATGCATCATTTGAAGCCGTCGCAAAACTCCTCGCTCCAATCCTCGCCTACACAGCGGACGAAGCGTGGGAATTCTCCGGAAAGACCACGAGCATCCACATCGAGAAACTCCCCGAAGCCAACGCCGCCCATCGCGACGAAGCGCTGGAGGCACGCGTCGAAGAGTGGCTAAAACTCCGCGCCGCCATTTACCAGCAAGCCATTGAGCCAGCGCGTCAGGCGAAGACCATCGCGAAGTCGCTGGAAGCAGCAGTCGAGCTGGATCTCGACGCCGCAGCGTTTCAATCATACTCGGCATATTCATCCGGCGAGAAAGCCGAGTTAGAGGAATTTCTAATCATCAGCGAGCTCACACTTTCCAGTGCGACGACGCTCGGAGCCCGCGTCGCAAAGAGCGCCCAGCCGCAATGCCCGCGCTGCTGGCGCCACCAGCCGCTCACGGCCAAAGGCGTGTGCGGACGCTGCGACGAAGCGCTGGGATAAAGTGCCAGTTGCCAGAACGTCTGAGCCGAGTTATCCTGAAACTCATGATTCTTGAAACGCTGCCAGCAGTCATGAGCTTAAGTCCTCGCGAACGTGCTCAACTCGCCGAAGAACTGTGGGAAGAATGGCTCCCTCGTGATGATTCGGAATCGCATTCGGCAATTTTCGAGGTCCTCGAATCGCGGGCTGCTCACTTTCGCGAGCATCCAGAATCTGCATCAAGCTGGGACGAAGTGAAGCAACGGCTGGAGCAGTTCAGAAAATGCCGTCAATAGTCCTCCTCGCAGGAGCAGAGAAAGACACCTTCGATCTATTCGCACGCTTGGAATCGCGGGACACTGGTGCGTCTGATGCGTTCTATTTTGCCCTAGATGCGGCACTCCAGCAACTCTCTCACTTCGCCGAATCTTCGCCGATTTTCCAAGGACGTTTCAGGCGCAAACTCCTCGCCGGTTATCCGCTCGGAATATTTTATGTCGTCGAAGGTAATCGCCTTCTTGTCCACGCAATATTGGATTTGAGGCAGAGCCCAGAATCAATTCGTCGCAGGCTTGCTGGATGAACGCACGGCAATTGATCCGCGAGTTCCGACAGCGCATCGAAGCGCACATGGGAAACAAGCCGCATCATTCCACCGTCACCGCGACGACAAACGGCGCGGCTTTCGTGAGCGTTGAGGTAAAGTCGAAGGACTTCACCGCGACGCCTGGGCGCGGGTTGACAATTGTGTATTTCCCGAGTCGCAGGCTGGCGTTTCGCTCGCGGGTGTTTCCGTTTTCGCCGGTCCAGGCGACCACGGCGCGCGAGGCTTCGGGCTCTTCGGGGAGGTTCCACCAGTCGGCGACTTCGTAGCCCACGCGCAGCGGGATCTCCCAACGGTAGCCGTCTGCGAAATTGAGCGCATAGTATCCGATCGTGGTTCCCTTCGGTGTGCCGGGGAGACATTTCGCGCAGAGGACGTGGATCTTGTCGCAAGCCCGGTTGATGGGGATTCCGCGGACTTCGAGCGGTGCGTCCTGTTCGTAGAGATACATCGCGTAACTGGATAATTCGATGATTCCGCGGCAGTCGAATGCGGTCCCTCCGAGCGTGTGCAGGCCGGGAGGGAGTGTGAGAATGTTGTCCTCTCGGTCGGCGTGCCAGTTGATGCCGAGCGGGAAGTTGTAGTATGGCGAAAGGTCGAGCTGGTCTGCGATGCAAGCGGCGTCGCGAGTGGCCGTGGTGACCTGTTTTCGCGGTGCCGGCGTGAATTTCGGCGCGAGCACGATCGGTTGCTCCGCTGGCTTTTCACTCTGCGGGAGTGCGAGCGAAAAACCGGATGACGCCAGCGCGCTGGAGAGCCTATCAAGAGCCCAAAGTTCCGAGCGCCCCCTCACGGTGCCGACGCCGAGTCTGCGTCCGTCCGGGCTGAACGCCAGCGAATGAATGCGTGCGGGCTCGGGCGCGGTGAGCTCGGCGAGCGGACGGAGGTTTGCTCCCTCCAGAAGCTGGATTCGGCTGCCGCCTTTGACGAGCGCGAGAAGCCGTCCATCGCGCGACCAGACTGCGGGGTTCGGTTCGCCATCCGCGCTGTCGGTGGGGATCTGGCCTATCACACGCCACGTCTGTCGGTCGTAGAGCCGATAGACGTGCGGCGCGCCGAGCAGCACTGCGCCGCCGTCCGGACGGAACCGCACGGTGCATTGCTCCAAATCAAACTCGTGCGCGGGGTCGTTGTGGACGCCTTCCGTCCACGCTGCGAGGGCGCGGCTTTTAGAAAAACCAAAGACGCCCAGCTTTCCATCGGGACTGAAATCAGCGCTGAACGGAGTCGCCGGAAAGGTGAAGCTGCCGGCCCATTTTTCATCCGTGAGCCGCTCGAAGCGGACGTGATTCGGCGAATCGCTCCATGCGAAAAGCGTGCGTGTCGAATCAATCCATGCTGCGGAAATCGGCTCGCCATTTCGCTGCGGGCGGTAGGTGCGGCGATCCATGCGCACCCAGTCTGCGCCAGGCCGCTCGACCGCACGCACGCTACGCTTTGAGGCGTCGGCGGTGATGATAGCCGAGCCGTCGCCCACGAAAAATGCCGCGCGCAAATCCGCATTAGGCTGAAGCGTGAGCCGCGCACCGGTCGTGGCGTCGGAGATTCCAAACCCATCGTCTGTCCGTCCGACAGCGAGCTGGCCGTCGGGCGAAAAATCCACATCCACCGCGCCGCGACTTTCCGGCCAGGCGAAGACGTGGAGCACGTCGGAGTAATTCACGAGCCAGTCGCGCTCGCCGTCTTTCGTGCGGACATGCAAACGGGAGCCGTCGGCGGAAAATGCCACGGGTTCAGCGCCATGCGTAGTCAGCAGGAGTCGCTCGGTAAGCGGGTCCCATGCTCGCATCTCGCCATTGCGGGAGTGTGAGATGAGAAGCGATCCATTCGGAGAAAAAACGAGCGCGTCCACGCCTTCCGAATGCGCGCGGAGTTCATGGCGGCGACGTGTGAAGTAGTTCCAGAGCCAAAGCCCGCCGTGGACGTCGCCAGCCGCGACGAGATCGCCGTGCAGCGCGACAGCCGTGGTGGGTGTCTCCAGCTTTTGCGAGACTATGAGCTCCCACGTATCGAGTCGCCATCCTTGCAGTTCGTCGCCGGCGATGACCGCGATGAGCGGTCGCGACGGATGCACTGCGGCAATCGGCTTATCCGTAAATTTCGGAAAAGCCGCGTCCGGCCTCGCAAGCTCACGTCCCGCGGAATCCCGCAGCACGACGCCATCTGCCGCGGTCCAGCGCACGCTCCACGCGCCGCCTGCGGTGACTCCAAGCTGAGCGGGAATCTCCGCGGTCGCAGTCTGCGAAGCCGGACCCGTCGTATCAAAATCGAATCGCGCGAGCTGGGCGATTGCTTCGTTGAGGAGCTCGGGAGTCGGTTCACGTTTCGCCTGTGCCGAGAGCAGCGCCAGCGCCGCGCTGCGTTGCCCCGCGAGACCGCTTTCACGCATCGCGCGAACTTGCGACAGCCTTGCGTCGGCGAGGTTTCGCTCCAGTTCGTTTCGCGAACGTTCCGCATCGGCGCGGGCCGATTCCGCGATGGCGAGTGACTTCCGCGCGGCGATCCACGCGACCAGCGAGAGCACTGCCACAATTCCCGCGGCGACGCCCATCCAGCGAAAAAGAATCACCCGACGCTCCGCGGCGCGCAGACGCCGGATGGAGTGTCCGCTTTGCAAAAGGATGAGTTCTTCCCGCAATTCGCGCGACCCGGAGTGACGCCGCCCGGCCTCCGGTGCGGCCGCTTTCAGAATCACGAGATTCAACTCACGGGCCATCGCCGCATCATCGGACTCCAGCATCGCCGCGGGGAGTTCCGGAAACCGCGAGCGGTCCAGCCCCGTGTGCAATTGATAGAGCACCTTGCCGAGACTGAACAAATCCGCGCGCATCGTGCCCGGCCCCTCCGGCGGAACGAAGCCCTCCGTGCCCACAAACGAAACCTCCTCGTCCGCGCCCGCCACCAGCCCGATGTCCGCAAGCTTCGGGCGGCCATGCACGAAAATGATGTTCGATGGTTTGATGTCGCGATGAATCAGCCCGTGCGCGTGCAGATGCTCCAAAGCCTGTGCCAGAGCGATGCCCACGGCGATCGTCTGCGCCGCGGGCAGGCGTCCGTGCTTTTCCAAATCGCTCGCCAGCGTGCGCGGCGAGTAGCTCTCCGGGTCGATATCCTGCCCGTGCTCACGGTCGTCGCCGAGCTCCATCACGTAATAAAACACCCCCGCCGCCTCATCCCGCCCGACGTGCAAAATATCCACCTGCGAATCATGCGCCCGCGACACCGGCTCAAATTTCCGAATGCCCTCAAACTCGCGCTCAAAAGGCCGCGCGCTGGGGAAACGGTCGCGCCGCACGAGCTTCACCGCGCGCCAAGCGCCCATCACATTTCGAGCGAGCCACACTTCGCCGTAGCTCCCGCGTCCGATTCGCCGGAGCAGCGTGTGGTCGGGGATTTGTGGAATCACCCGGCTTCCTCCACTTCGCGCAGCGCCTTTTTGAGCCGCGCGCTGATCCGGTATTTCGCCCAGTACACCTCGGCCATTCCCACGCCCAGCCGCTCCCTCACTGCGTCCACGCTCAGCTCCTTCAGCACGTGTAAATCAAAGATCTGAAATTGCAGCGGCTTCACCTCCTTCTTCACACGCGCCAGCGCTGCATCCAGCGTGTGACGATGCCATTCCTCCGCCCAGACGCGGTCCAGGTCCGGGTCGGGAATCGGCTGCCGCGCCGCGACATCCGAGTCCAGCCGCTCGCTTCGCAGCACCCTCTCATCGCCGTGCTGATACGTGAGCTTCCGGAAAAAGTCCGCGATTCTCCGGCGCAAAATCAGCAGCAGCCAGTTCTTGAACGACCCCTTCGAGCGGTCATAGCGAAACCCCGGCATCTGCCCCGCCACATCGATGAGCGTCTCCTGCACCACATCCTGCGCTTCGCTCTCCGAAAGCCCCGCGCGCTTCGCCACGGAAAAAAGCAACCGCACATAAGTATCGTGAAACCGCTGCCAGCTCGCATGATCGCCGGCATCCTTGAGCCGGCCCAAAAGGCTCACGCTCGTCGGTAAAAAGCTGCTGCTTCCGGTGCCTGTGCTCATGCGAAGTCTCCCATGTATGCACGTTCGTTCGCGCGGGAAGTATGATTTTTTGTGCGAATCGCGAAATTGTTTTCGCGGAAATAGCGGTCACACCGGACGTGGATTCCCTCGATCCTCCCCGGATTTGCGCGATATTCCGAAAATCTTTCCGAAGGTCGTAGTTGGTGCGTAAATAATCGAAAGGCAGCGATAAGCGATGCGTGGTTCAATGTAGAGTGTGACTATTCCGAAAATGTTTCCGAAAGTTACGCTCGGAACTCCACTGTGTCCGCCTCGGTCCGAATGTGGCGTCTCTGCGAGTCCGATAATGAACCACACTCAAAGTAGCAATGCTCAAAGTAGCAATTGCTCAAAGTAGCAATGCGCGAGTCAAGGGACGTACCCGTAGCGGGAGTGATTGAAGGTGGCATGGTGAAGGGCTGAAGGCCCGGCGATGTGATAGCCCAGGCAGCGCGAGGAACGAGCGAGGCCTGGGTCACGGTGCCGAGAGTGGTAAGCCTTGCAAGGGCGCAATCGAACTGCTCGCACGCGGTTGTGTCGCCCTTGCAGGGCTGCATCACTATTTGAACAGCACCCAGGCCTGCGCTCCTTCGTCGCTTTGCCTGGGCTATCACATTTGCGGACCTTCGGCCCTCCATTGATCAGCACTTCGTTCCCCTTTTTATCACACCTGCGAAAGATTTTTCCAAAATCGGCGCGATGCGGGGCGAACGGGTGGTATGATGAAACTCCTTTCGCTCTTTTTCTCGCTCTGTCTCGCTGCGGTTGCGCTGGCCGCGCCGCCGGTGAATGATCCATTTGCAAACGCCACGCCGATCGCGGTGAACGCGACGACGGGATACAAGGGGACGCTGACCGGGACGAATGTGGGTGCGACGTTTGAGAATCCGGGCGAGGCGAATTTGCCGCACGCATCCAAGACGACGCTGAATACGGTGTGGTTCCGCTATGATGCCACGGAGGAGGGGTATTTTGCGGCGGATTTGGTGGGCTCGAACTTCCCGGCGCTGGTGGAGATTTACGAGGGGACGACGCTTGCGAATTGTGATGTGCGGTATCGCGGGACTGCGACGAATTCCAACGGGACGATGCGCATTACTTATGCGGAAATGCACCGCGGATTTTCGTATTATATCGTGGTGTGGGGGCAGGACGATGCGAACAGCCAGCCGACGAGCGGGAGCATCGCGATGAGCTATGAGCTTCAGCCGAAGAATGCCTATTTTAGCGATCGTGTGGTGCTCAATGATGTGTCGGCAAATACGTCTGACAGGGATGTGAGCGGCTCTATCCGGCAGAATACGTTCAATGCCTTTAAGGAACCGGGCGAGCCGAATCATGCCGGGCAGACGGGCGGACACTCGGTGTGGTTTCAGTGGTATGCCTACACGGAGGACGAGGTGACTTTTGTTACGTTCGGGAGCGACTTCGATACGATGCTGGCGGTGTACGAGAACGACACGGGCGGCGGATTCGGGGCGAATTTTGTGCCGGTGATTTCGAACGACAATGCGGGCGGTGTGTATGGAAACTCGAGCAAGGTGACTTTCACGCCGAATCTGAACGGCTCAGCGTCGAAGAGCTACTACATCGCGGTGGACGGTGCTTCGACGAACGCGCAGGGGCATTTGCTGCTCAACTATGCGCAGAAGGACGGAGCAGGGGAGTATCCGGCGGGCGTGTTTGTGTGGAAGGTGCAGGAGCCGCAAGTCAACGAGAGCACGGGAAGTGCGACGGTGACGGTGTATCGTGTGCAGGGAAGCACCGGTGCTGTGGCGGTGAACTACGCGACGAGTGCGGGCGTGAACTCGGATACGACGCTGAATGCGAGCGCGCCGGGGGATTTCACGACGAAGAGCGGGACGCTGAGTTTTGCCGCGGGAGAGCTGAGCAAGGACATCGCGGTGACGCTGGTGAATGATTCGGTGCCGGAGAATGACGAAGGTTTTTTGATCTCGCTGAGTGCCGCGACAAATAACGCGAGCATCGACAATACGACGACCAACGGCGCGAAGGCGTCGGTGACGATTGTGAACGATGACTTTCCGCCGAACGATAACTTCGCAAACTCGCAGACGCTTTCAGGAAACAGCGGGACGGTGAATGGGGTGTCGAATTTCGGAGCGAGCGCGGAGACCGGCGAACCGGCGACTGCGACTTCGCGGCACTCGCTCTGGTATCGCATCACGCCGGCGCAATCGGGCGTGTTGCAGTTCACGGTGGGCGACCCGGCAAATTTTCTGAGCCATCCGGCGGTGCGGGTTTACACGGGTCCGGCTGTGGCCTCGCTGACGGGAGTTGCGGGTGCGGAGTTGGTGCTGACTGGTGCGAATAGTTCGACGACGACATTCCGCGCGACGAGCGGGACGACGTATTTCCTTCAATTTGACAGCGCGGACAGCAATCAGACGGGCGGCGCGAATATCAGCTACAGCTTCATCACGCCCGGCACGCTGGCGCTGAGCGCGGCGACGTTCAATGTGGCGGAGAATGTCGGCAGCGGTCAGCTCGCGGTGACGGTGACTCGGAGCAGCGGAACGCAGGGCGCGGTTTCGGTGCAATACGCGACGAGCGTAAACGGCTCGGACAGCCGCCCTGCGACTTCGGGTGCGGATTTCGGAAGCGCGAGCGGGACGCTGTCTTTTGCGAACGGCGAGAGCTCGAAGAACATCGTCATCAATATCACAAACGACGCCGAGGCGGAGGGCGATGAGACGTTTCACATCACGCTTAGCGCGCCCACGGGCTTTGCGAATCTCGCCACTTCCTCGGCGACGGTGACCATTGTGGACGACGAGCATCCCGGCGTGTTCGCGTTCAGCTCGGCCACGGCGAACATCGCGGAAAATTCCGGCCCGCTCGTCCTCACGGTCAACCGGACCAACGGCAGCGACGGCACGGCGGTGATCAATTACACGACGGCGAATCTGAGCGCAAAGGCTGGGCTGGATTTTGGCACTTCGGGCAATGCCGCCAACGTCGCTGGGACGGTCACTTTTGCGCCGGGGGAAACGAGCAAGACGGTGAGTATTCCGGTGATCAACGACCTGGTGTTCGAGTTGTCGGAGGCATTCTCCGTCTCGCTCACGAGCGCGAGCATCGGGGCGATTGGGAACATCCCGTCGGTCGTTGTGACGCTGACGAGCGACGACCTGTTTTTCCCGAGCGCCGGCAGCCACGCCGTGCTCATCGGTTCCGGCGATGCGATTGCGCGCGAGGGGCTGCTGGAGTTTAAGACGACGACCAAAAGCGCGGTGACGGGCAAGGTGCAGCTCGGCGGAAAGAGCTTTTCATTCAAGGGCGCTGTGGATGGACAGGGGCTCATCACCGCGACCGCGCCGCGGGGAAAGACGGCGACTGCGCTGCAAGTCTCCATCCAGCTCGACGACGGCGGCGACATCGCCAGCGCGACCGTGAGCGACCCGACGAATGGCGCGACATTCAGCGTGACGGGCAACGGCGGACGGGCGGTTTACTCATCGAAAAACCCGGTCGCTCCCGCACTCGTGGGGCCATACACATTCCTGCTCGAAGACCCCGTCGGAGCAGGCCAGGTGCCCGGCGGAATCGGCTTCGGCTCCGGGACCATCGGTAAGACCGGTGGAGTCGCGTTCGTAGGGAAAACGGGCGATGGAACGCCGTTCACCATCGGCGCGAAGCTGAATAAACGCGGCACATTTCCCGTGAATGTGAGGCTGTACAAAAACAACGGATACTTCGCCGGTGACGTGGACGTGTCGGCGAACGGATTGGCTGCGACGATGACCTGGCAGAAAGCCGCGGGCATCGCCAAGGAAGTGCGTTACACAGGCGGCTTCAATCTCGATGTTGCCTTGACTGGCCTGAAGTGGATCGCGCCGGCAAAAAGGCCGCCGACATTTCTGCTGAGCGGACTCACAGCGTCGAACGGCATCGCTGATGTGGATTGGTCGGGGAGCTTTGCATTCAGCCAGACTGTCACGCTGACGACCGCAAACAAACTCACGCCGCTATCGGTGAACCCGGCAAAAGTGAGGCTGAAATTCACGCCCGCCACCGGACTTTGGGGCGGCTCGTTCACCCCGCC
Organism: Verrucomicrobiaceae bacterium; assembly: GCA_043719365.1. GTDB lineage: Bacteria > Verrucomicrobiota > Verrucomicrobiia > Chthoniobacterales > Chthoniobacteraceae > SXWH01. The sequence continues at coordinate 11,879 of JAYSTZ010000654.1, forward strand.
GGGAGGCAAAGCGGTGAAGTTTTTCGGTGCTCTCCTGCAAGGAGGCGCAGGCCGCGGTGGTGCGGTCTATACAACCGCGACCGACGCCGGAGCGGCGGAGTTCGCGCCGCAATAGCGGGTGTGAGTAAAAGTGGAATGGCGCGAAGCGCAAAGTAGCTCGCGAACCGGAGGTGCCCTGAATGGCAATCCCTTCGCTGCTCAACACCAGTCGCGAAGCGACACTTTTGTTTTGTGCGGCTTCGCCGTTTGGCTTTTGCCGCGAAGAGACTCGCGGGCTACTTTCCACTTTTAATCACGCCCCGCAATAGCTGCGAGGGCTGTCGGGGCTTGCATTGCACGAAGGGAAAAGCTCTCTGCGTGCGGACATGAAATTTCTCGCAGCCATCGCAATCCCGTCGTACGTGCTCGACCAGCTCACGAAGTGGTGGATTTACACGCACTACGCGCTTGTGCCGAGCGAGCACAACATCGAGCTCTTTCCCGATGTGATCGCAAAAGGTGCGCATCTTCCAATGGAGACCGACGTGATTCCCGGCTGGTTCCAAATCGTCCATTGGGCAAACACCGGCGCGGCGTTCAGTATCGGCACGGGGAACAATCTCTTCTTCATCATTCTCTCGCTGGCAACGTTTGTGGGTCTGCTGGTCGCGTGGAAGAAAAACGTCTTCACGGACAAGCTTTCAAAGTGGGGCGTGGCTCTGCTGCTCGGCGGGATTCTTGGCAATGTGACGGACCGCATCATCCACGGCTACGTCGTCGATTTTCTCTCGTTCGATTTGCACGTCCGCTTTGCAAATCCGTGGCCCGCTTTCAATGTCGCGGACTCGTGCATTTTCATCGCAGCGGGATGCTTTATCGGCGCTGCGATTCTGGAGCCTCGGAAGGCGAAGTAGGCAGCGGTCGCTCGTCGGTTCCCGAGAGAATCAGGACGATTTCGCCTTTGGGCGGGCGCTCGGTGAAGTGTGCGAGGAGTTCGGCTGCGGTGCCGCGTCGGAATTCCTCGAAAGTCTTTGTCAGTTCGCGTGCGACGCAGACTTGTCGTTCGCAAAAGATCGGCACGGCAGCCGTCAGGGTTTTTACGAGGCGATGCGGTGATTCAAAAAAGACGCTGGTTTCGGCACGTTCGGACGCGATGCGCAAATCACGTTCGCGTCCACCGCTTTTGACGGGAAGGAACCCGCCATAGAAAAAAGCGCCCGCTTCGAAGCCCGAACCGATGAGTCCGGTGAGCACGGCACTTGGGCCGGGCAACACGGTGTAGGGGACGCCGCGTTGCTGGCAGGCGCGAAGCAGTCGGTGGCCGGGATCGCTGATTCCCGGCATCCCGGCATCGCTAATGACGGCCACTTTTTTACCTGCGACGAGTTGCTCGATGAGTTCCGCAGTTCGGCGCGCTTCGTTGTGCTCGTGGTAGCTGATGAGGGGCTTCTCGATCAAGAAATGGCGGAGCAGATTGAGCGAATGGCGAGTGTCTTCACACGCGATAACGTCGGCGGCTTTGAGCGCTTCTAGCGCCCGCAGCGTGATGTCGCCGAGGTTGCCGATTGGCGTTGGGACGAGTGTCAGCACGCTCTACCAGCCTTCGCTGATTGCGCTGGTGAGGCGCGTCGCGAGGTCCTCCACTGCGAGAGGAATTGCCTGCCGCTCGTCCTGGTTGCTGTCCGCAGTGGTGATGTTCTGGCCGGTGACGAAAAAGTTCGTTGTGCCGTTGATGTTCCGCTGGTCGATTGGCTTGCCGGTTTTTGTTTCCGTGAGCACGTAGCGTCCGCGAAGGGTGAGTTGGTATTCGCGGGTTTGCAAAATGTTGCCTCGGAGCGAGCGCACCGGGCGTCGGTCGATGGCGAGTAGCGTTCCGGTGAGGATGGCGTCGGCACGGGATTCGTCGGTGATTTCGTAGGTGCCGTCCTGCTGGAGTTGTTTGATCACCATTGAGGCGATCAGCACTTCCATCCGAGGTTCGAGCGTGTCGTTTTTCCAGTTGTGGACGGCGATCCGCTGGATCTGCTTCATCGGCTTCGGCTTGATGGGGCCGACGGTGTAACCGGCGCATCCGCAAAGGCTGAGCGCGAGGAATGCGATGAGCAGTCTCATTTCTTTTTCTTCTTCGGCTTTGCGGGTTCGTCCACCGGCGCCGCAGGCTCCGGTGAGGGAACCGGCGCATCGGCTTGGGTGGGCGCACCTTCAGGCTTTGGCTCCGGTAGTGGCGGCAAATCTGTTGCGGGGATGAGGCCTGTGCCGGGCTGGAGAGGATCTCCGGTGGGCAGCGCGGGCTCGACGACAGGGCCGTTTGGCATCCGCATCCGCGGATTCGCGCCCGGTGGCAGCGGCGGGAGATTGATGAAGGGGCCTGCAAAATCGGGGCGGGCGGCAGCGTCCACTCGGCCCTGAGCCTGACGCCGTGCGTATGCGTCGGCGCCTGTGAGCGGTTTGCCAGGCGGGCGCAGGACTTCCGGTCCGACGATCGTCTTGAGTTCTGCGAGGCGCTTGCGGGCGATCTCGCTTTCCGGTGTCGCGGGCGACTGGCGGATTACGTCGTTGTAGTAAATGGCAGCGGCGCGATACTGCTTCGCGCGGTCGTAGAAGCGGGCGGCGTCGAGCGAGCCTGCGACGTCATTCGTGGACAGTGCTTTGATGTTCTGCTGGGCCTGCGCGATTTTCTCGCTTCTCGGGTAGCGTGCGGCGAAATCCTCGAACGCTTCTTTTGCGCGCTGCCGGGCATTTTGGTCATAGGACCCGCGCTGTGCTTCCTGAAGCTGCACGTAGCCGATTTGATACTGCGCATCGTCGGCAATCGCGTCGCCGGGGTAGCGCACTACGAGTTCCTGATATGCGGCGAGGGCCTCGGAAGGCTTTCCTGCGCGCTCCAGAACTTGCCCGACGTTAAACTGTGCGAGCGGCGCGAGGCGGTGGAACGGAGCGCGGCGCACGATGTCCGCAAACATCGTCTCGGCCTTGCCGTAGCTCGTCGCGACGGTCACGCCGAGGACCTTTTTCTTGCGGCCCTCCATATACATTTTAGCGATATCGAACTGCGCCTTCACGGTATTGTCGAAGTCACCGCCACGCGGGTAATTGGTGAGGTAGTCGCTGTAAGCCTTAAACGCGTCTTCGTAGTCCTGCTGGCGCTCCAGAATCTGACCGATCATGAACTGCGCACGCGCAGCGGCCGAGGTCTGGCCATGTTGGGCGACGATGCTGCGTGCGAGCTTCAGTGCATCGCCAAGGTTGTTGCTGGCGACGAGTTCATCGACGCGCTTGAGGTCCCCCTTGGCGACCGCTTCATCGGCGGTCGTGGGCGCGACGGAGGCCGCGGGCTTCTTCTTTTCAAAAATCTTGAAGCCAAAAACATCCACCGCCTCCGCAGGCTGTGGAAGGTTTAATATTAAAATCGGTAGGGCTAGATACAGCGCACGCTTTCGCATAAGGCGCGCAACGTAGGGAAGCGGGGGTGGCAGCGTCAAGGATTCCGCCAAGTTGAAATCCCGCTCTTTTCATCCAAGCCGAGGCTGCGTAAAGGTCGAACTATCCAATGAATGTATTACGCCACGACCAAGCCGGTTTTTCCAAAGCACTCAATGCGCTCAAGCGCCACGCCGAACCGACGGACGAAGTTCGCGCGACGGTAACCGGGATCATCGCGGCAATCCGCAAGGAAGGGGATGCTGCATTGCTCGCGCTTACGGCAAAGTTCGGCGGGCCGGAGATGAAGGCGGCGCAACTCGTCGTTACCGAGCCTGCGAGCGTGGATGCGGCAACGCGCCGGGCGATTTCCATGGCGGATCGAAACGTGTTCGCATTTGCAAAAAAGAGCCTGCGTAAATCGTGGTCGGGCCGGAATGCGCAGGGCGCGCGGGTTGGTGAAAGATTCGACCCGTTTCAGCGGGTGGGTGTTTACGTGCCGGGCGGGAGTGCGCCGCTGGTTTCGACTGCGATCATGACGGTCACCGTTGCTCGTGCGGCTGGTTGTCCGGAGATTGTCGCGACGACGCCGTGCGGTCGCGATGGAAGCGTGAATCCCGCTCTTTTATGTGCGCTGAGAAAAGCCGGGGCGACGGAGATCTATCGTGTCGGCGGAGCGCAGGCCATCGCGGCGATGGCATACGGCACGGCGACGATTCGGCCCGTGCAAAAAATATTCGGTCCCGGCAGCCCGTGGGTGGTGGAGGCGAAGAGGCAGTCGTTCGGGCAGGTGGCGATTGATCTTTTGCCGGGGCCGTCGGAGATTCTTGTGCTGGCCGACGCCTCAGCAAACGCGGCGTGGGTCGCATCCGATTTGCTCGCCCAGGCAGAGCACGGCCACGGGAGCAGCATCCTGTTTATAACCGATAGTGCGAAGCTCCTCGGTGCAGTGGAGAAGGCGATTGCGAAACAGGCCGCAAGACTTAGCCGTCGCGACTATCTCACCGAGGTGCTGGAGAAAAATGCGGCGCTCATCCTCGTGAAGAAGATCGCCGACGGCGTGGCAATCGCGAACGATTTTGCGCCGGAGCACATTTCCATCGTTGCAAAAAATGAAGACGCACTCGCAAAGGATATCCGCACGAGCGGCGCGATTTTTCTTGGCGGTTGGTCGCCGGTTGCCGCGGGCGATTTCGTCGCCGGACCGAGCCACACTCTGCCGACTGGCGGTGCGGGTAAATCATTCCCCGGGCTGATGGCGGATATGTTTCAACGCAGGACCAGCATCGTGAAGCTGGATCGCGCTTCGTTGAAAAAATCCGTGGGCACGATCGAGCAGTTCAGCAAAATCGAGGGCCTCGATGCGCATGGACGGAGTGCGTCGATTCGCTTTGAGTGATGCGAGCGTCGGGCGGTCGTGATTTGTCGCGAGCGTAGAGAAACGCCGCCAAATCCGCTTGCGACGAATCACTTCTCACAAATCACCAATCACAACGCGCTTTCCGCTACCGCCCCGGTGCCAGCTCGAAGAGGAAGCCTTTCAGGTATTCCGTTTCGGGCATCGTGGTGATGATTGGGTGATCGGGCGATTGCGAGTACGTTTCGAGTTGCCGGAGCGTGCGGCGTGCATCCACAGCGGCCTCATTGATCACGCCGAGCAGGTGTTCCCGAGTGACGTGGTGCGAGCAGCAGAACGTTGCAAGCATTCCATCCGGCGCGAGAAGCTTCAGTGCCCGGAGATGGATCTCTTTGTAGCCACGAAGGGCGTCGTCGAGTTTGCCTCGGCTTTTGGTGAATGATGGCGGGTCGAGAATGATGAGATCGTAACGGGCTCCGTCGCTGCCACTGGCGTTGTCGGCAAGCTTTAGGAAATCGAATGCGTTTCGTTCTGCCACTTCGATGGTAAGTCCGTTTCGCTGCGCATTGCCGCGGATTTGGTTGCAGGCGTCGGCGGAGATTTCGACAGCACACGCGCTCTTCGCGCCGGCTTTGGCACAGGCGAGTGCGAAGGCCCCCTGGTTTGCGAAGCAATCGAGCACCCGTCGTCCCGCGGCGTGGCGGGCGACTTGCGGGTAGGCGGCGATTTGGTCCAGGTAAAAACCGGTCTTTTGTCCGTGCAAAAGGTCCACTTCAAACTCCAGCCCCGCTGCAAGAATAGGGAAGGGGACCGGCGGTTCTCCGCGCAGCATCCCGGTGCGAAGTTCGAGGCCTTCGGCGATGCGGATGGGTGCATCGTTGCGCTCGACGATTCCTTTTGGGCTTAGTTGTTCTTGGAGGACTCCTGCGATTTCCTCACGCCGCTGGTCCATGGCAAATGTGAGCGTCTGGACCACAAGATAGTCGCCGTAGCGATCGACGATGAGTCCGGGAAGTCCGTCGCTTTCACTCCATACGAGTCTTCCCAACCGGGGGTCGCAGCCGCGCCGTGCACGATACTCGAGGGACTGGCGGAT
>JAYSTZ010000655.1:0-6712 GCA_043719365.1 Verrucomicrobiaceae bacterium
GAAGAATCCGTGATGCTTCGCCTACTACCCCACGCGCGATACCTCGTGGACTCCTCAGCAGAATCAGCGGCCATCACCATTCTCGACGGCGCTCCGGAACTGAGCCTCGGCTCCGTCGCCATCGTCCCAAACAACACAATCGAAATACAAGTCATTCGCAATACTACGAACGGCTTCCGTCCTACAGCTCAACTGCTGATCACCCGCGAAAATTCGAGCGGTGACCTCGCCTACACGGTCAGCCGCGTTCCTTTCCTGATCGAAAGCACCACAACAACCGTTTCGGTCCCCAAACTGACCGACGGTGAAATCGTAACCGTCGAGCTCTTGGACGACCCGTCGTATCGCCTCGGCGAAACTCTCGAAACAACCCTGACGTTCCGCACTCCGGTCGCTCCGTGACTTGATGAGGGCTCAAATCCTTGCTCAAAAAACGGTTTCGGCTCATCAATACCCGTCACGCTGAATCGGTAGTTGGAGTCCGCGAAAAGCCCGATATTTCATATTTTCGGTGTGCTTCGTGGACCCACCTGCCGTCTTCAATGTCAGTGCAAAATGGCGGTGCCGGTGCTGTCGCAGACGCGGAGCTGGAATTCCCATTCCACGGTCCATTGCTCGGTCTGTTCGTTCTGGCAGGCCTTTACGAGGATGGTGTTCGCGCCTTTTTTGAGATGCGCCTTCATCGTGTATTGGTCCATTTTCTGGCCCCGATGATACTCGTCGCGGCTGAAAAGTAGTACGCCGTTCAGCCACACTTTCCACGCATTCTTGCAGCCGAGCCGGAGTTCCGCTTCGCGCTCGGTCGCGGAGTCAAACGTCGTCACGGCGTAGGCGGTGACTTCCTTTTTTGCGCCGAGCGGTTTGTTGAAATCGAGCTTCCCGTAATCGTCCGCACTTTCCACCGGCTGCCATTTGATTGGGCCACCCTTGCCGTCGTAGGTGGCGTCGAGCTTCACTTCTTTCTCGGGTGGAAAGACGGTATCGAAGCCTTTCCGTTCGGTGTTGTCAAAAGGGCCGATGACGTTCCATTTCATCAGGAATCCGAAGTGGCTCGGCAGGTCCACTTTCACGCCGTTTTTCGCGAGCGCATCGGAAATTATTTTCGTTTGATCTTCATCTCGGACTGCTTCGAGCGCCTTAGTGTAGAGCGCTTTTGCATGGTCGCCGCTTTTGGCTTTCGCCGCGTCTATGAGACGTGCGACAGCCCCGCGGCGCAACGCCTGCACAGGGTCGGAAATCAACGACGGCTCGACTTCTTCAGCCTTCGCACCATCCGCTTGGCGAAGAAGATCGAACGCCAGCACGCGCGCTGCGGCCGGGTGCGAAGTGTCCTTCAAAAATGCGAGCAAGGGAGCTACCGAATCGGCTTTGTGCTCACTTGTGGAAATGATCGCGTCGCCAGCGAGTCGCAGCCAGTTGTCGGCAACCGGATTTCTATTGCCCGTGGCCTTTAACAGCGCGGGAATGGCGGCAGGGCCTGCCTTTACCACGTCTTTCCAGGCGGCGGTGGCGGACTCGTTTCCTTTTCCTTCGCGCTCAACGGACGCGAGAGCTTTTACGGATTCATCGAGTCCGGCCAGGGCCGGGACGACAGCGGTGAGTATCAGTGCAGCGAGGACGGATTTCATTCCTCGCTGAATACGCGTCTCGCCGTCCGGCGTCACGCGTCTTCTACTCGCTATCGAGCAAGTTTTTCAGCTTCTTCATTCCCCGGCGAATGCGCGCCTTCACCGTGCCGAGCGGCACTGAGAGTCTCTGCGCGACGGCCGGGTAAGGCATATCGTCGAAATATGCGAGTTGGATTGCGGCCTGCTGGTCTGCGTTCAATTTCGAAATCGCCGCCCGAATCGTCGCGGCGCGCTCGGCCATCACGGCATCCGTGAGCGAATCGCGGTCGTCGAAGCGCACATCTGTTTTTCCCTGCTCCTCGAAATCCGAGTTCAGCCGGGTCCGGCGGTTGAGCGCGCGGAGTCGGTCGATCGACTTGTTCCGCGTCAGTGTGATGAGCCACGTCGAGGCTTTGCCGCGTTCGGCGTCGTAAGAAGCGGCGCGCTCCCAAATTTGGACGAAGACATCCTGAATAACATCCTGCGCTGCCTCGCGGTTGTTGAGGACGCCCATCGCGATGGAAAAAAGGAGCGTATTCATGCGGCGATGCAGTTCGTCGAAGCTCACGCGGTCGCCGCCGCCGATTTGTTGAAGGAGCCGTGCCTCCTCGATGGAGTCCGCGGTCTGAGTGGTTTGCGGTTGATTTGATGGTGTGCTTGTTTTCATCTTGTCGAAGTTATGTCTCAAAATTCAAATGTTGTCAACTATTTGTCTATGCGTCTTTTCACAGGCGAAAATCGTTTTCTTGCGGATGTCTCATTTTTGTCTCAATTTTTACCCGAAATGGTAAATCAAGGATTTTCAATCGCCATCGCGGCCAGAAGGTCCGGATTATCGCAGCACGTTATTCGGGCGTGGGAAAAGCGATATGGGGTGGTCACCCCGCTACGCACCGACACTCACCGCCGGCTCTATACGGACGAAGATATCGAGCGACTTCAGCTCTTGCGCCGCGCAACGCAAGCCGGCCACAGTATCGGGAACATCGCATCGCTGCCTGCGGAGCTCCTTCGTCCGCTCGCTGCGGAGGAATCCGTTGCCCCGGCAGCGAAATCGCCCGATACCGCCGAGACGCTACTGGCTACGGCGCTGGATGCGGTGAAGGCGCTCGATAGCGGAAAACTTGAGCGACTTCTAAGCGGCGGCATGGTCACGCTCGGGCGAGGATTGCTCACGCTTCGTGTCATCGTGCCGCTTATCCAGCATGTGGGCACGGAATGGGAACGCGGGAATCTGCGTGTCGCACATGAACACTGCGCGACATCGGTCATTCGCACGCTGCTCGGCAATTTCGTCCACGCACATTCACAGACCACCAACGCGCCGGTTCTCGTTGTCACGACCCCGCCCGGCCAGCTCCACGAACTCGGCGCGCTCATCGCCGGTGCCGCAGCGAGCGATCGCGGTTGGAAGGTCATCTACCTCGGGCCGAGCCTGCCGCCGGAGGAAATCGCGGCCGCATTCCACCAGTGCAAAGCGGACGCTCTCGCCCTCAGCATTATTTATCCTGCCGACGATCCGGGCCTCTCCGCGCAATTGCGGACGATCCGCCACCTTTTACCGGATGCGCCGATTCTCGCCGGGGGGACTGCGGCAGCCGGATATGTCGGCGCGCTGAGCGATATTGGCGCGACTGTCTGCAACGACATCCCGGCGATCGCCCGCGCGCTCGACGCCGTTCGCCGTTCGCGGGTGGGATAAATGCCGCTGCCTGCTTGACGATCGAGCGTTGTATCCGCAAACCGAAGGCATGACAAAAAACGCAGTTGTTACCGGAGCAGGAAGCGGAGTCGGCCAGGCCACAGCCCTTGCGCTCGTGAAAGCGGGCTGGCGCGTCGCACTCATCGGACGCCGCGAGAGCGCACTTGCCGAGACCATCGCGCTCGCTGGGGCCGACGGCGCAAAAATGATCGCATGCCCTTGCGACATCGGCGACTCCACCGCCGTCGAAGCCGCTGGCCACCGCATTCTCGCCGAGTTCGGAGATGTCGAAGTCCTTGTCAACGCCGCCGGAACTAATGCCCCAAAACGCGCGCTCGAAGTCCTCTCGCTACCCGACTACCACGACATGATGAACGCCAACCTCAACGGCGCATACTATTGCGTGCAAGCCTTCCTCCCTCGGATGCGTACTCGCGGGAGCGGGACGATCGTCAACGTCGTCAGCGATGCCGGAAAGCAGGCCTCGCCAAAAGCCGGACCCGCCTACGTCATGTCGAAATTCGGCCTCGCCGGACTGACCCAAAGCATCAACGCCGAAGAGCGCGGACGCGGTGTCCGCGCCTGCGCGCTTTTCCCCGGCGACATCGATACACCTCTTCTCAACAAGCGCCCCGTCGTCCCCGATGCCGACTCCCGCGAAAAAATGATGCGCCCCGAAGACATGGCCGAGTGCGTCCTGCTTTGCATCAACCTTCCATCGCGCGTCATCGTCGAGGAAATGATCGTCCGTCCGCGCTGAGATTGTCGCGATTTTGCGATGGCGCACTGTTCCCTCGCGAATGGAAAATATCATCTTTCTCGCCCTCGCCAAGTTAGTCGCCACAGCCCGCGCTGAAGAGCCCGCACCGCCAGCGGCCCGCATGGCAACAGCTCGATAAGATCGAATACGCCGACAGTTTCTCCGGCGATAAACTGTCGCCGGAGTGGAAGGTCGCCAAAGGAAATTGGAGGAAGGAACTGGCATAGCCAGTTACCAGGAAACCCTCAGATGATTGCGCACGCACTCTCTACGCCACGCGCGGCGGCGCGAACCCTTCGCGGTATTGGCGGCTCACGATGGTGCTCGTGGCTTCCGCGCTGTTCGTGAATGCGAGTTTCGATTTGTCCCAGAGCAGTTCCTGACCGGGAAAACGCGACGCCTTCACACCCAGCAAAGCGGCTTCCGTCATGCGCACCGCGTCCTTGAATGGCGTGCGCAGCTCCGTCTTTTTGCCGAGGCAATTGTCCACCCAAGCGTGCCAGTGGTTCAGCTTCGGGAATTCGGGCAGGTTCGGCATCGTCAGTCCGTCTTCCGCTTTACCGTCGCGCCAGATCTTCAAGCCGCCATCGGCACCGAGAACGAGCGTGCCTTTTTCGCAGACGACCACGGTCATGTTTGCTCCCTGCACGTCCTCGGGAATCCGCATCTGCTCCTTGGTCGGATGCTGGTTCGAGTCGTAGTAATGGATCGGGAAGGTTTTGTTGGCGAACTTGTCCGACGACACTGTGTAGGTGACGACCGATTTGCACGGGTTCGTGTGGAAAAACTTGCCGGCGGGTTTTGCGCAATCGGTCTTCACGGAAACTGGCGAAATGAGTTCGTCGTAGCTGAAAAAGATCACGTCGAGAATGTGACATCCCCAATCGCCGAGACCGTTCGTTCCGAACTCCCACCAGGAGCGCCATTTCGTCGGGGCGAGGTTATCGTAATACGGCTGCATCGCGCAGGGGCCGAGCCACAGGTTCCAGTCGAGACTCGCCGGAATAGTCGGATTCTCCTGAAACACTTTGGCGTCGTTAAAATACGCGCTCGAATCCGGCGAGCCAGCCCACGTGTAAGCTTCGATGGCCTTGCCGAGCTGGCCCTGACGCAGGATCTCCACAGCGGCGCGACGACCGGGAATGACCATGCGTTGATTGCCGAGCTGAGTGACCAGCGCGGGCTTGGCCTTCAGCGCCTGCTCCATCATCGCCAACTCCGCGAGCTGATGCACGATCGGCTTCTGGCCATAGACGTGTTTGTTGTGCGCCATCGCGGTGAGCATGATCGGCGCGTGCGAGTGATCCGGCACCGACACGATCACCGCGTCGAATTTATCACCGTGTTTTGCAAAGGCCTCGCGGTAGTCGCTGCATGTAAAAGCTTCCGGATGATCCTTCGCTCCCTGTGCGAGGAAATTCTTGTCCACATCGCAGAGGCCGACAATTTCCGCATTCTCATGCGAAGCGACCTGCTTGCGGTCGTGCGCACCGATGGTGCCGACGACGCCGATGGACATCACGCGAAGCTTGCCATTTGGCGAAGCAGCACGAACTCGTGGAAGGCCGAGGCTCAGGCCAGCGGCGGCTGTGGAGAAAATGAAATGGCGGCGTGTCAGTTTGGTATTCATGGAAGTGATGTTGTAGTGGTCCAACTTGATGACCGTCGGATGACCCGGAGCAAAGAGATAATTTGCGTCTTCGCGCCCGGAATCGGTCGATTCTCAGAGTCTCACAATCCCCACGCCTTCACCGAGCGCCCGATCTCCCACATCAGTTTGTCGAGGCTGCCTTCCGTGCGGCCATTGAGCAGCCCGGCCCAGCACATTCCTTTTGCCGAATGCACCATAATGGTTGTCGTTCCCGGCAAGCCGCCCGTGTGCCACCAATTCGGCCCTTTGTTCACCGCCCATCCGCGTGCGTAGTCGTCGCTAATGCCGGGCGTCGTCATCGTGCGAATCGAGTCCGGACTGAGAAGCTTCGGCAACTGCGACGTGAAGCGCACCAAATCCCCCGCCGTCGCGATCCAGCCGCCGTGCGAATCCATCCGCGCCACATTCATCCCGTATGCTTCGCCGTCGGGCTCCGTCAGATAGATCACTTCCTTTGACTGCCGCTCTGCCAGCGTGTTCCCGCCGATCTTCATGCTTGTGATGCCGCACTTCGACAGCACATCCCGCGCAACAAATATCTCGTAAGGCAGCTTCGTGACCTTCTCCAACACACGTCCCAACACGCAGTAGCCGAAGTTCGAATATGCGAAGTGCGTGCCCGGCGGATGCGTCTGCTTTTGGGCTGCGAGCGTCCACGCGATGAGCTCGGCGTGACTCATCGCAGGCTGCTCAAACATCGGGTCGTTCGTGTCGTTCGTCCACCCGCCGCTCGCGTGCGTGAGCAATTGGTCCACCGTGATCGCGAGCACCGCATCCGGCAAATCGCGCCCATACGTCTCTCCCAGAATTCCCTTCGGACCAAACACCGTGTCGTCCAGTTTCAGCAGCCCTTTCTCCGCACACATCATCACCGCCGTCGCCGTGATCGGCTTCGAAATACTCGCGATGCGAAACCGATGCTCCGCCGTCACCGCCTCCTTCCCCTCCGCATCCGCAAATCCGTATCCCTGCTCAAACGCAATCACCCCATC
>JAYSTZ010000656.1:0-2877 GCA_043719365.1 Verrucomicrobiaceae bacterium
GGCGTCACTGCGGTGATTGGGTGGTCCGGCGCGGGAAAGACTTCGTTGCTCAATTTACTCGCGGGCTTTGAACGGCCCGCGCAAGGGACCGTGACGCGACCTCCTCGCATAGCTTGGGCTCCGCAGTCATACGGACTTTGGCCGCAGTCGTCCGTACGCGAGCATCTTATGCTCGTCGGGGCGTCGGCTGCGAGTGCGGATGAATTGCTCGCAGTGTTCGATCTCGCATCGTGCGCCGGCCAGAAGCCGGGCTCCCTCAGCGAAGGCGAAGCGGCACGGCTTTCGATTGCCCGCTCTATCGCAGCCGACAGCCCGGCACTCGTCCTCGATGAGCCGCTCGCGCATGTCGATTCATCGCGTGCCGGAAAATACTGGAGCGTTCTTCGCGAACACGTCGCCGGGCGAGCGGTCGTGTTTTCGACACATCAGCCGGAGCAGGTTCTCGCCGAGGCGTCGCGTGTGATCTGCCTCGCCGCCGGGGAGATGGTCTGGCATGGCCCTGTCATGGAACTTTACGAACGCCCGCCCACGCAGGAACTCATGAGCTTCCTCGGCCCCGGAAACTGGATGGAGCCGGGCAATCGCTGGCTGCCCGAAGGAGCGTTCCGTCCCGAGCGGCTCGCCATCGAACCCGCGGAAGACGGTGCGACCGTGCTTGCCTCGCGATTTACCGGAGCGGTCGCCGAGACGCAGCTATCTCTCTCGGGCGAAAGCCGCACGTTTTTCCACCGCCCCACGCGGGCACTTCCGGAGGGGATGCGGGTCGCGCTTCGTTTGCTCGGTCTGCTCATCGTCATGTTTATCGCCGCATGTGGAAAATCCGGCGGCGCGCCGACGATCGCGGTGAAACAATGGAACTCGTGGATGCTCCCGCCCGAAGGTGCCGTGCAGCCCACGCCGAGATCGATGACGACGGGACCGCACGATGAACTCGCCGTGCTCGACACCAGCGGACGCGTGCTCATTTACGACAAAGCGGGCACGCTGCTCCGGCAGTGGAAGATGCTCGATGTGCAATTTGGGAAACCGGAGGGCATCGTGTGGCTGAAGGACAACAGCCTCGTAGTTTGCGACACGCACTATCATCGGCTCGTGTGGTTCGATCAAAACGGCGCGCTCATTCGCACGGTAGGAAAGCAGGGTCGCGAAAAAGGAGATTTCATTTTTCCGGTCGGGATTGCCAAGGACCCTGCGGAAAATCTCTACGTTTGTGAATACGGCGGGCACGACCGCATTCAGGTCTTCTCCAACGACGGACGCTGGCTCCGCGAGTTTGGCAGCTCGGGCACCGGGCCGGGGCAATTTCAGCGTCCGAGCGGACTTGCGTGGCACGATGGGCGCGTTTTCATCGCGGACTCCGTGAACAATCGCGTCCACATTTACAAAGACGACGGCACATACGACGGCCTGCTTGGCGAAGGAAAACAGCCGCTCGATTTCAATCTCCCCTACGACATCACGCTCGCGCCGGACGGGGCGTTTTACGTCATCGAATACGGCGCTGGCCGACTCTCCAAAATCTCGACATCAGGCGTGATGCTCGGCCGGTATGGCTCGACGGGCACAGACGAGGGCAACTTCGCGACGCCGTGGGGAATCACCGTGGATTCGCGGATGCGCATCTACGTGGCCGACACAAAGAATCGCCGCATCGTTTCGCTGCAGCTTTGATTTTTCGGACGGACATTCGGTCGTCAAATAATCGAGATTCATTCAAACGCTGCGCTTGCCGCCGCGGGTCTGTTCCCGCATCTTAATTAGTCCATGCCACGAGTTTCGGATGTCCACGTTATCGCCAACACCGCGCTGCCAACGCCGCGCGAGATGTTCAATGCCAACCCGCGCCTTGACCGCCACGCGTCCCTTGTCGCGCAGGCCCGGGGCGATATTTCCCGCGTGCTGAATGGAGAAGACGACCGTTTCATTCTCGTCGCCGGACCATGCAGCATCCACGACCTAAAAGCCGGTCGCGAATATGCAGAGAAGCTCGCGAAACTGGCCGTCGAGGTGAAAGAGCGCGTCCTCATTGTGATGCGCGTGTATTTTGAAAAACCACGCACAACGGTCGGCTGGAAGGGGCTCATCATGGACCCTCATCTCGACGGCACGAACGACATCCCAGAAGGCTTCCGCCAGGCGCGCCGCTTCCTGCTCGACGTGCTTGATATTGGACTTCCCACCGCGACCGAGATGCTCGATCCAATCACGCCGCAATACATCGCGGACCTGATTTGCTGGAGCGCCATCGGAGCACGAACAACTGAGAGCCAGACACATCGCCAAATGGCCAGCGGCCTCTCGACGCCCGTGGGATTCAAGAATGCAACGAGCGGAGCCATCCTCCCCGCCATCAACGCGATCAAGGCCGCCATGCAGCCGCAAGTCTTTCTAGGCATCGACAACGATGGCCGCGCCAGCGTCGTCGCGACGGAAGGAAACCCCGACTGCCACGTCATCCTCCGCGGCGGAGACGGCGGCCCAAACTGCGATGAAAAATCCGTCAACGAAACGCTCACGCTTTTACAAAAACACAGCCTCCCGCGAGTCGTAATGATCGATGCCAGCCACGCCAACTGCCACAAAAAGCAGACCCTCATGGCGGCGACGTATCGCTCGATTCTGGATCAGCGTGTGAAGGAAAAAGGAATCATCGGCGCGATGCTGGAGAGCAATATCCTTGCGGGCGCTCAGTCGCTCGACGACGGCAAGGATGCACTGGAATACGGCAAGAGCATCACCGACCAATGCATCGACTGGGCGACCACGGAGCAGCTTGTGCGGGAGACTGCGGAGAGGGCATAGGGTCTTATTGAATGACGAATGACGAAACGCAAGCGGGTTGATGTTGCCGCCCGCTTGCGTTTCGTCATTCGTCAT
>JAYSTZ010000657.1:0-6689 GCA_043719365.1 Verrucomicrobiaceae bacterium
ACGAAGGAAATATAGCAATCTTTTTGAGCCCTTTTTTTGCCAACCATTTTTCTGCCGAAATGAGCGACTCCATTTTGGCAGAAAAAAGCTGCGAAACCCCGAGAAAGCGTGGATTCGTAAACCGCTCTACGTCTCAACTTTGCTATGTGTTACTCAGGAGCTCAGGTGGAACAAAAAAGCCGGGGCGTACGGATCGTGAAGTCCCGTCAGTGAAGGGGATTGCGATCAATCACAAATCACAGCGACAGACATGGCGATACGCCATGATCAGGCGACCCGAAGAGCACCAGCGTTACACGCCTTTGGCGAAGCGTTGCCCGACGAATTCCCAATTTATCACGTCCTGAAAAGCTTTCAGGTAATCTGCGCGGCGATTCTGATACTTCAGGTAATATGCGTGCTCCCAGACGTCCACTCCGAGTAGTGGGAAGCCCCCCTTGCTGAGCGGGCTGTCTTGATTCGCCGTGGCCTCGACGGTCAGCTTGCCTCCACGCAGAACCAGCCAGGACCAGCCCGAGCCAAATTGTTTCATCGCGGCGTCGGAGAAAGCCTCCTGCCATTTTGTCACCGAGCCGAAAGCGGCTTCGATCGCCTTGAGCAAATCCCCCTGAGGCCCGCCCGTTCCTTTTTTGAGGTGCTGCCAGAAAAGCGCATGATTGTAGTGCCCGCCGCCGTGATTGCGAACATCGGTGCGCACCGCTTCGGGCACTGCGTCGAGGTCTTTCAGCAATTCCTCCACCGTCTTGGTCGCGAGATCAGGAGCCTTTGCCACTGCCGCGTTCAACTTCGCAACATAGGCGGCATGATGCTTGTCGTGATGAATTTTCATCGTCTCCGCGTCGATTGCGGGCTCGAGAGCCTCGTAGTCGTAGCCGAGCGGCGAGAGCTTGAATGTCTCCGGCACTGCGGCGGGAGTTTGGGCGAAAAGATCGCCAGCGGCCAATGCTGTGGTCGCGGTTGCTAGAGTTCGGATTGCGGAGCGACGTGAGATCATAGTGTGTAGAGAAGCGAGTAACGGCGATTCGCTTAGCACTTCCCTTTTGGACTTGCCAGCGCGGAGACGTTATTTCTACGAAGCCCGAAGGCTGCACCGTGCGGTGGGCGTCTCGTGTACCACGATTTCCGCCAGCCCGGGACATTGCGCCGAGATTTTTTCCCAGAACCATGCGCACATGTTTTCGATGGTGGGATTCTCTAGTCCGGGAATTTCATTGAGATAGCCGTGGTCGAGCTTCTCGAGCAGCGGACGCATCGCCTTTGAAATATCGGCATGGTCGTAAAACCAGCCGGTTACCGGGTCACGCTCGCCTTCCACGGTCACTTCCACTTTGAAGCTGTGGCCGTGCATTTGGCGGCACTTATGACCTTCCGGGGCATTCGGAAGTGTCTGTGCCGCCTCGAATGTAAAATCTTTTGTCAGGCGAAATCGCATGGACCCAAGGAATACGATGAGTGCCGACGGTGCAAGCCTGCGCGCTTGTCCCGCCCCCAAAGCGCATTCTTGCTTCCGGCTCACGCATTCAACATCAATCCGAAATGCTCATTCGTATCGCTCTCTTCAGTCTCCTCGCAATCTCAGCCTTCGGGCAGGGAACTCTTTCCGACTACGAGCGGGCCGGCTCGGTGCGTTCGCAGAACGATGGTTCACTGGCACGCAGTCGCGTTGAGCCGCAATGGAATGGCGATTCCTTTTGGTATCGTGTGGCGACGGAGAAGGACCGCCATGAATATGTCTTCGTCGATTGCGCGAAGGGAACGCGCTCGCTTGCTTTCGATCATGCGAAACTCGCAGCGGCACTGTTCGAATTCACGCGCAAGGAACACGACCCCGCTCAACTCGCGCTCGAAAAGCTGGTCGTCAATCCCGAGGAAAACTGGGTGCGCTTTCGCTATGATCGCAGGCGATGGCACTTCGCACGCGATACGGGAATTCTCCGTGACCTGCCAAACGACGTCGCGGCGGAACCTGTGCAGGCCGACCGCAAACCGCGTCCGACCAAAGCGCTCGACGGTGCAACCGACACCCACATCATCTTCACCAATAAAACATCGGGCGATGCGCAGCTCTTCTGGCTGGATGAAAGTGCTGAACGCCACCCTTACAGCCGACTGAAACCCGGCGAGACATACAAGCAGCACACGTTTGTCGGCCACGTTTGGCTGGTCGAGACTCCGGGCGGAGTCGTTCTCGGAGTCTATGAAGGGCGAACCGACGACGCGAAGATCGACATCGTCGAACTTCCTCCTGAAAAGCCCTCCGTCGAAGCTGCGCCAAAACCTGAATGGAAGCCCTTCACTCGCGATTTCAATGTTTGGGCAAAGCATCGCGAGACGGGCGAGGAAGTGCAGCTTTCCCGCGATGGAACAAAGGAAGACGCCTATTCCGGCTCGATGCAAATATCGCCCGACGGCAAACGACTCGTCGTCCTCCAGGTCAAGCCCGAGCAGGAACACACCGTTTATTTCGTCGAGTCGTCGCCGAAAGATCAGGTCCAGCCGAAACTCCATCAGCACCAATATCTCAAACCCGGAGATCGCATCCGGCAGGAACAGCCTCGACTCTTTCACCTCACAAAGCGCGCCGCCATCCCGCTCGACAACGCGCTTTTTGCAAAGCCGTGGGATATTTCTGACATCCGATGGGCAGCCGATAGTTCGCGGTTCACGTTTCTTTACAATGAGCGCGGGCATCAGGTTCTGCGCGTGGTCAATGTCACCGCCGATGGTGTCGCAAGCACGCTCGTAGAGGACACCAGTGCGACGTTTATCGACTACTCGCAGAAGCACTGGCATCAATGGATTGACGCCAGCAGCGAGCTCCTATGGTCCAGCGAACGGGATGGTTGGAACCACATTTACCGGTTCAATGCCCGGACTGGCGCACTGAAGAATCAGATTACTCGCGGCTCGTGGAACGTGCGCAACGTTGAGCGGGTGGAAGACGGGAAACTCCTGCTCCGAGTCACAGGCGTTATCCCGGGGCAAGATCCCTATTATCTCCATTGGGCGCGCGTGAATTTCGACGGAACCGGATTCACACTTCTCACCGGCGGAGATGGCACGCGTGTCGAGAAAAGCCCGGTCATTTCGCCCAATGGAAAATGGCTCGTGGATACATTCTCCCGCGTCGATATGCCGCCGGTGACCGAACTGCGGAATGCGGAAACCGGCGCGCTCGTCTGCGAACTGGAGCGCGCAAACGCAGGCGGGGTCATCACCCCCGAGCGATTCGCAGCGAAGGGGCGCGATGGCAAAACGGACATCTACGGAATCATCATCCGCCCCTCCAACTTCGACGCGACAAAGAAGTATCCGGTGATCGAGGAAATCTACGCGGGACCTCACGGTGCGTTCGTGCCAAAAGCGTGGGGGCGTCTCACGCGGCAGCGAACGATGGCCGAACTCGGATTCATCGTCGTGCAGATCGACGGCATGGGCACGAACTTCCGGGGCAAAGCATTTCAGGATGTTGCGTGGCGCAACTTGAAGGATGCTGGCTTCCCCGACCGAATCGCATGGATGAAATCCGCAGCCGAAACGCGCCCATGGATGGACCTCACACGCGTCGGCATCTACGGCGGAAGCGCTGGCGGCCAAAACGCCCTCGCGGCCCTGCTGCACCACGGAGACTTCTACAAAGCGGGCGTCGCAGACTGCGGATGCCACGACAACCGCATGGACAAGATATGGTGGAACGAGGCGTGGCTCGGCGAAGTCGGCCCGTGGTACGCAGAGAACTCCAACGTCACCCATGCCTCAAAACTCACAGGCAAGCTGTTGCTGATCGTCGGCGAAGTGGACACCAACGTCGATCCTGCCAGCACCATGCAGGTTGCGAACGCGCTCATCAAAGCCGACAAGGATTTCGAACTGCTCGTCATGCCGTCAACCAATCACGGCTCCGCAGAAACGCCGTATGCAAGCCGCCGCAGGATGGACTTCTTTGTGCGCAACCTCTACGGAGCAGAACCACGCAGACTATGAAACCCATCGACATGCACGTCCACCTCGTGGGCAACGGAAAAAGCGGCTCCGGCTGCTGGTTAAAACTCGGCGGCACTTGGTGGCAAAAACCTCTCGCCGCCTACATGCTCCGCCAAATCGGCATGGGCGGCGTCTCCATGCAGGCATCCGACTTCGATGAACGATACGTCGATCACTTGCTCAAAATGGTGCGTGAATCGTCGCTCGGCGGCATCGTCCTTCTCGCGCAAGACGAGGTCTATTCCGCCGATGGTAAAAAGATGGACGCGGGCTCATTCCATGTTCCGAACGATTACCTGCTTAGGCTCTGCAAAAAACACTCGGAGTTTATCCCGGCCGTGAGCATCCACCCAGCGCGCCCGGACGCACTGGAAGAGCTGGAGCGCTGCCTCGCCGAGGGTGCCGCAGTGCTGAAACTCCTGCCGAATTGCCACAATGTGGACTGTAACGATAAACGCTACCGACGTTTTTGGGAGCGAATGGCAGAAGCCAGACTACCGCTGCTCGCGCACACCGGCGGCGAGCATACCGTGCAAGTTATCGAGCCGAAGTATTCAGACCCTGCCGTGCTCGTTCAGCCTTTGGAAATCGGCGTCACCTGCATCGCTGCACATTGCGCAACGAAGAGCGGATTATTCGACCCGGAGCACTTCCACGCATTCGAAAAAATGCTCGATAAATTCCCAAACCTCTACGGCGACACGAGCGCATGGAATGTCCCGTTGCGCGGCAGACACGCAGGGCGTGCGGTCGCAGCGGACTCGCTCCGCGAGCGCCTTCTCCACGGAAGCGATTATCCTGTGGCCTGCTCCGGTCTATGGGCTGCGCTCCGAGGCCACATGCCTTGGTCGGAATACCGTCGCTGGCAGGCCCACCCGAATATCCTGGAACGTGACTATCAGTTTAAGCGCGCGATGGGGTTCGACGACGCACATTTCAACCGCATCCACCGGTTGCTTCGAATCGCGCCGCAGCAAGGCCCTACGGCTTGATTCCAAGAATCCCGCCGAGGTGGGTCCGCAATGTCTTCTGCACCATGGAGACGTCGCGGTTGGCGTTCACGATTTCAAAACCGTAGCGCGTTTGCATTCGCGTGAACTCTTTTTGCAGGAGGCCCTGAAAAAGCAGGAAGCTGTCGAACATGTCGCGGGACAAGCCGAGGTCCATTCCGCTTTCCCAATAATCCAAGCTCGCACTCTTCTCGAAATTTCGCAGCACAAGCTGCTTCGGATCCACACTCAAATAGCACACCGCATCCGGTACGAGCGCCGGGCTGTACAAGTTGCGCGTCCAATCCGGATCGGCCCCCCGCGCGATGTCGCGGGCCATGAGTGTGTAAATGTAACGGTCGGCAAGGACCACGTAACCGGCACGCAAAGCAGGGATGATTTCATGCACGAGCTGATCGAAGAAATCCGTCGCATAAAACAACGTCATCGTCGTGTGGGTCAGGATGTTCGATTGCTTCGCCTGCTCGATGTCGTTGGCGAGAAGCGGCGAACGACGAAGGCCCATGTGCTCCACGGCACGACCATTCGACTCCAGCCACTCACTGAGCAACCGAATGTGCGTGGAGCGACCGGAGCCGTCGGCACCTTCCACAACAAAAAGCTTTCCGGTGAACTTGGAGTTGTTCAACTCGGGCAGTGGTCGTCCGTATGCAACGGGCTTCGCTCCTAGATTCCGGACTGGTTTTTTTGCAGCCATATCAGCGTTTAAAATCTGCGAGACGGATTTTGCTTTCGATGATGGCGCGAACCTCCGCCTGCTGCTCATGGATTTCACGCGTCGCCTCAATGACAGTGAATTCAAATCGCGAGCTCATCTTTTCATACTGTTCGAATACCCGGCCCTGAAAAATCCGAAAACTTTCATACGGGTCATTGCTCCATCCCATATCGAGCCCTGCCTCGTGGAACTTGAGTTGCGGTCGTCCATCAAGAATGCGGTGCAACGCAACTTCGAGCGGTGCCCGGAAATACATCGTGATGTCCGGCAGCGATGCAAAACTATAGAGGCTCTCGACCCATTCCGGATCGACTCCGCGAACCACATCGCGGGCAAACGCGGTGAAAACATACCGGTCCGCCAAGACGATGTATCCAGCCTTCAGAAGCGGCAGAATCTGGCGCTCATACCGGTCGGCAAAGTCTGTGGCGTGGATAAGCGAAAAAGTCGTCGGAGTGAGAAGCTTCTCGGTTTTTCCACGACTGGTGCTCGGCTTGACGAGACGCGACGAATTCCACTCGGTAAAGAATACGCGGGCACCGGAAAGCTCCAGCCAGCGTTTGACGAGGTAGATTTGGGTGCTTTTCCCGGAACCATCGAGGCCTTCTACAGCGATGAGTTTTCCGGGATATTTCTGTGGTTTCTGCGGCACGGGACGAATTTGGTTATCAGTCTCGAAAACGCAATCGTAAAGTCGCGCAAAAGTCACCGCCATGCCTGCGAATTCGTCATTTACCTCTCGCCACCACCTTACTCGCGAATGTGAATAAAAGTGGAAAGTGCGAGTGCGAGCAAAGCAAAAGGACTGCCGCTGGGTAGCGACTGCGCCCTCGCAGGCTGGTTTCGGCGCCCTCGCCGAAACATGGCTAGTGCCTCGCCCGTTGTGCTGTGATGGTTGTTGTGATTGGTGAGAAGTGAGTGGTGATTTGTCGCAAGGCGTGGGTCGTGAGCTTTCGCTTGCGACAAATCACTATTCA
>JAYSTZ010000658.1:0-2869 GCA_043719365.1 Verrucomicrobiaceae bacterium
CATCCTATCCACTGCGCTCTTTGCCAACGCCGAGGAGCGAAGCGTCATCGATAAAGTCCGCGACAAGACCGAGGCGGTCGTCGAAAAGACGATCGATAAAACCAAGGAGATCGTTCGCGATACGAAAGAAGTCGCCCGTGATACGAAAGACTCCATCAAGCGGACCGTCCGTCGCGCCGAAAGGCCCGTCCGACCGAGTTGGTGCACTACCAAGGAGTGCATGAGCGATCAGTTTCCGGTTTATCGCGGCGCGGCGGTCGTGAGCCTCGCCGATCTGGGGCGCGAGATTGCGGTAGTGAAAGCGCAAACTCCTGCTGGAGCACCGTTGTATTTCATGACGCGGATTCAGGCGCTCGACGAGCAACTGGCCTTCCTCTCTGAGCGCCTCTCGCTATTGTCGCAGGAACAGTTTCAGGTCCGAACCACGGGTCCGCGGGTGGACTTCGACCAGTGTGTCGCAGACCTTGAGCAGGCCATCAGCCAGGCAGAAAGCGGGACGATCGTGCTCAACGGGAGTATTCTGATTGCGAAGTAGCGTCTGTTAGGAGGCGGCGGGCGCGGGCGAGAGTGGGATGCTCTCGCTCGTGCCGTCGTTTTTCAGAAGCAGCAACGTGTCGTGGAACTCTTTCAAGGTCGAACGGTGCCCGACGCTGATGTAGGCGATGCCGGACGAGCGCAGTTTCTCGTAGAGAAACTGTTCGTTCTCTTCGTCGAGGGCGCTCGTGGCTTCGTCGAGAAAAGCGATGATCGGCTTTTTCAAAAAGAGCCGTGCGAACGCAACACGCTGCTGTTCGCCAAGCGAAAGGATATTTGTCCAATCGACGACCTTGTCGAGATCCCCGCCAACACGGGCGAAGATGTCGTGAAGATTCACCTGCGCAAGAACCGCCGTGATTGCCTTGTCATCGGCGTCAGACTCGCCGAGCGGATACATGAGTTGCGCGCGAAGATTGCCGGGGACCATGTATGGCTTTTGAGGGAGAAAGATGAGGCGGTTGTGGGCCGGGCGCTCGATGACTCCGGTGCTGGACTGCCAAAGACCGGCGATAGTGCGGAGGAGCGAGCTTTTTCCTGAGCCGCTTTCGCCCATGATCAGAAGGCTGCCGCGTCGGGGGAGTTGGAAGCTCAGATGTTGTGTCAGTGTTTTTGTTCCGCCCGGCGTCTGCACCGAGACGTCCGCCAGTTTGAGTTGAAGCGCCTCTTCGTGGACCTCACCCTTTGCCTCGGCGGCCTCGCGCGCATCTTCCGCGTCGAAATCATCAAGGTTGTCCCACAAGTCGCCGAGACGCCGGATGCCGGCGGTGAAAGAACTCAGTCCCTCGATCTGGGCGATAATGATGGAGAGCGCGCCGAGGACTGCGGCAAAGGCGCCCTCTGCCTGGGTGACCACGCCGAACTCGACGGTGCCGTTCATGAACATTGGGCCAACAATGAGGCCCGGAATGATGAGCGCGAGGTAGTTGTAGCCGTTTGCGAAGAAGCCGAGATTGCGAGTCCATTCGATGATCCAGAACGAATTTTCCAGCGCCTCGTTCATCCTCTCGATGAGATCCCGGTGCTCGCGTTTTTCCCCGCGGAAAAAGGCGATGGATTCCGCGTTGTCCCGCACGCGGACAAGGCCGTAGCGAAACGTTGCCTCCTTTTGATACTGATTGAAATAAAGTCCGACGAGCCGCCGGCCAAAGAGCATCGAGACCACAGTGCCCACTCCCGCGTAAATAAACAGAACGCCCACCAGTTTTCCCGATACGAGCCAAAGCACGCCGAGAAAGCCAACGAGGGTGACGATGGAATTAACAATCACGAGAAAGAAGTTCAGCACACCGGTGGTGAACAGCTTCACATCCTCCGCAATACGCTGGTCCGGGTTATCGACGGTCTCAGAGGCGCGGATGCGGTAGTAGGCGCGATTGTAAAAGTATCGCTTTATTAGGATCTGCGTGAGCCAGCGGCGCCATGCGAGTGAAAGACGTTCTTGCGAGTAGCGGTAATAGACGCCGATGGGCACGGAGATGAAACAGACCGCGATGAATTTCCAAATCCCGCGCACCCACGCATCGTGGTCTCGCTGCGAGAGCGCAGTTACAAAGTCGCGCATCGCATAGCTGAGGAAGACCTGCACCACGCCGACCGCGCAGCAGAGTGAGAGCAGCGCCGCGAGCCACAGCCTCGCCTGCCGCTTTGCGGCACCGTTGAAAAACGCCTTTGAGAGGGTGAAAAACTTCTTCAGTAAAACGAGATGCGGTTTGGCGTCGGCGGGCATGGAAATGGGAATGTGTAAATCGCACTGGTATCGCATGCGGGATGCGTTCCGGATGTATCCATGATTGAATCTGCCGCAACGACACATTCCCTCGGTCCGACGTTGCAAAAATAAAGCAAGTGGATAGACCGCCATGGATGCTCCGACAAATTGCACGAATCTCCGCCATGGCCGCCGCTGTGTGGCTTGCTGCGTGCGATAATAATCCGCATCCTCCGGCACTTCAAAAAGCTCGTCCGGACGGAACCCCTTGGGTCGTTCGATATCAGGCGATTCGCGAAGATCCCCGCAGCTTTGACCCGCAGTACACATACGACCAGATCAGCCGCAAGGTGATCGAGGGCGTTTACGATACGCTGCTGGAGTATCACCCGATGAAGACGGACCCGTACGAACTGCAACCGTGCATGCTCGCGGAAATGCCGGTGAAAGCGGCGGACGGACTGAGCTACGAATTCCGGCTAAAAGAAGGCGTGAAATTTCACGACGATCCGTGTTTCCCCGGCGGCAAGGGACGAGAGTTGGTAGCGGAGGACATTCAGTATGTCTTCCAGCGCATCGCGGACCCGGCGGTGGAGAGTCCGTTTGAGAGCACTTTCGAGGAAT
>JAYSTZ010000659.1:0-6676 GCA_043719365.1 Verrucomicrobiaceae bacterium
ATGAGCACACCAAAAATCGCCCAAGCCTCCCCCATTCCCGTCACCGTCGAAGCCGGCAAGACCTACTACTGGTGCTCGTGCGGCGAGAGCAAGAACCAGCCGTTCTGCGACGGCGCGCACAAAGGCACGGAGTTCACGCCCGTACCCTACACCGCCCAGAAAGACGGCCCCGTCTATTTCTGCGCCTGCAAGCACAGCGCCAACGGCCCCCTCTGCGACGGCTCCCACAAGTCGCTGCCGGCGTAGGGCGAAGGGACAATGAATCTGATCAAGGCAGCACGCGCCCGTTTTGAAACAATGGGCTGGAGAACACTAATCCCAATGTACGGCGCGTTGCTAATCATTGGAGTCATTTGTGTATCCTACGTCACTCGACGAACAACAATTGAAGGCGGCAACTCCAAAGCAATATCCGAGTGCCAATCGTTCGCTACCATCCTCGAACTCCAGTGTAGTCGCCAAAGTGACAGGCCGATCACTCTTGCGGAAACTTCCGGGTATTTTCGCGCGTACTGTCTCGCAAGATACAATCCGCGGACGAGGGGTGCCAGATATCTTGTTTTCACCGGCCCAATTCGGCGTGGTGCGACATTTCCACGAAAAGTTGTGTTTGTTTGTGACCGACCGTATTCGGATGTACCGAAACGCATGTTCGGTTCCGCTCCTCCGACTCACGCAGCGGTCTTCTCCGACTGCACCTTCGACCTGATTTCTCCCGCCGAATTTGCATCGCTCGATTTCACACAGTATCGCGACGTGAACGAAATGTTTCCGCGGACTAACGACAAATGACCAAATGCGAGACGTAGCCGTTGCTTGTGGTTCACGGGGCAGGGACGGCCCGTAAGCGTTTGGCCCCAAGGAGGGGGGCCGTCTCGGCCCCCTGAGGCGCGAAGCGTCTCCCCGATCATCGGCCCTTTCATGGAACCACTGCGTGGTTCACGGGGCCGGGACGGCCCCGCTCCTTGGTGCGTCTTCCCTACAGCAAGTTCGCCTTTAAGAACTCGATAACGCTCAGAAATAGGAAGTCCGCGTTGGGCTTTTTCTGAAAGCCGTGGCCTTCGTCTGCCGCTTCGAGATACCACACGTTGCCGCTCGCTTTGCGCACGGCCTCGGCCATTTGACGGGCCTCGGTGACGGGGACGCGCGGGTCGTTCTTGCCCTGCACAATAAAGAGCGGGTCTTTTATCTCTGCCGCCCTCGCAGTCGGGGAAATGTGGGCGAGGTGCTCGGCCATCTTCGGCTCGCGCTCGTCGCCGTATTCCACGCGGCGCAGGTCGCGGCGGTAGTCCTGCGTGTTCTTTAAAAAGGTGAGGAAGTTTGAGATGCCGACGATGTCGATGCCGCACCGCAGCTCCGCGCTGTGGTGGATGAGCGAGGCCAAAACCATGTAGCCGCCGTAGCTGCCGCCCATGACTGCGAGGCGCGAGCCGTCGAGCGCGTCGTCCTTTTTGAGCGCAGCGATGAAGGCGCCGATGTCCTTCACGCTGTCTTCGCGTTTGAATCCGTTGTCGGCTGCGAGGAAGGATTTCCCGAAGCCTTCGCTGCCGCGGACGTTCGGGAAGAAAATGGCGATGCCGAGCTCGCGCGGGAGGTAGTTCCAGCGCCCCAGGAAGTCGGGGCGCGACTGCCCCTCGGGGCCGCCGTGGATCTGGATGACGCAGGGGCGTTTGCCGGGGAATTTCTTCGGGTCGGGGCGGTAAAGGAAGCCGCTCATTTTCATGCCGTCGAACGATTCGATGCGGACGAGTTCGGCGGGCTGGGTCTGGGACATGTCGAGGCCGCCGGTCTCGCTCTCGGTCCACGGGATGACCTTCATATCCGCACCGACGGAGTATGCGTCGGTGGAGACGCCCGCTGCGCTGAGGGAGAAGCCGAGCTCGGTGCCGGCGGGGTTGTAATGGATGTGGCTGATGACGCCGACTGTCTCCTTGCCTTCGTAGTTAAGCTTGACGTGGCCGAGCGGTTTTTTGGTGGCGATTTCGAGGAAGCGAAGCTGGCTTGCGCCGTCGGCATTGAGAACGAATGCGATGGTCTTGCCGTCGGGGCTGAGGGTGAAGTGCTCGACATCGTAGGTGGCGTCGCCGGGGATAAGCGGGTCGATTTCCCCCGAAGTAACGTCCACGCTGACGAGCCGCTGGAACTCGCTTTGCCGGTCTGTGGTGGCATAGACGAATCGTCCATCGGGCGAAAACTCGCCGCCGCTCCAAGCGACCGTTTCCTTGTCCTCGGGCGTAATGCGGGTGGTTTTCCCGGAGGCAAGCGTGAGGATGTGGAGGCGGCTTTCGTTGGCGCTGATATATTCACCAAGGAGAATGCCGCTTTGGTCGTGCGACCAGTCGAGCACGGACCAGCCGCCGCCGGTGACTTCGAGGGCGGTCTTCGCGCCATCGGGGGCAAACGGGTCTTGCACGATGATGTCGTTGTCCTTGCCGTTCCGGCGCGTCGAGGTGTAGGCGATGCGAGTGCCGTCGTGCGACCACGCGAGGTCCGTGTTGCGCGATTTTCCGTCGGTGAGGAGGGTCTCGGTGCCGTCGAGGTCGAGGCGGTAGAGCTGGTAAAATTCGCCACCGCCGGAGTCGCGTGAGAAGACGAGGCAACGCGCGCTTTTCGGCTGCCAGGAGCCGCGAACGGTGGGCTCGGCGGAGAAGGTAATCTGCTTCCGCGCAGCACCCGGCCCGGCGAGGGTGTGGAGCTGCGAAGTCTCGCCAAAGCGCGTGCTGATGATCATCCGTCGTTCCGTGGGATGCCAGCCGAGGAACTCCGCCTTCCGAAACTCCAAATAGCGCGCGGCGCTGCGACGCAACTCCGGCGAAAATGCAGGGATGCCCTCGGCGGTGAGGTTTGCCGGGACGGTCTGCGCGGCAGCCATTGCGGCGGCGCTGAGTAATAGAAGGAGAGTTCTCATTTCGCGGGAGCTTGGGCGGCGGGGCGCTGACAATCACGCCAAAATTGCGCGGCAGCGTACAAGGGGCGGCGACATTCCTGTCGCCGTCTGTATATCGCGAAGCGCAAGACGCAAATGCCCCGGCTCTCGGAAGCTGCACGACTAATTGATTGGACGCTGCGCGTTGAGCAAAACGGCGACAGGAATGTCGCCGCCCCTTGTACGCAGTCGCGACTTCGCTCGCTGCTCTTTTATGCAGGCCCGATCTCCGCTTCCCTTTTTCGGAAGGAACCGTAAGCATCGCGGGAATGGAGCGCTTTTGCCTGCTGGCCTCTACGGTCATTTTCTTTCTCGGCTTCGCCTACACGATGTATGCGTTGCGGTCCCGCATGTTGCGGCCTTCGCGGTGGAGCCTGCTGATTATGTCGGTGGGGTTCGTGCTGCTGACTGAGTTTCTGAATCTTCGCGGACGCACGGTCGGGCGATGTCCGCTGACGAACTTGTTTGAAGTTCTCGTCTTTCTGAGCTGGGCCGTCGTGCTGCTGTATTTTGTAGTAGGCGGGACGTATCGGCTGTCGTTACTCGGTGCATTCACAGCACCGCTCGTGTTTCTTTTGCTCACAGTCGCGCAGCTCTCGCCCTCCGCCGCGCTTCCCGCAGTACACAAGCCGAGCGCCGGATTTTGGCCGGAACTGCACGCCGCGCTGTCGCTCATGGCTTACGGGGCGTTCGCTTTGGCCTGCGTCGCGGGCGTGATGTATGTCGTGCAGGAGAAGCTCTTGAAGAAGCACCGGCTGAACTCTTTCTTCCACAGTCTGCCGCCCATCGCCGAGCTGTCGGTGGCGCTGCAACGGGTGATGCTCGCGGGCTTTGTGCTGCTCACCGTCGGCCTGCTCGCGGGGCTGATGGCGGGGTCGCCGGCATTCTATAAAGCGACGATGTTTGTCTCGGGGTTTGTGTGGGCGCCCTACGGAATTTTGCTGTGGATGCGATGGAAGCGTCCGTTTTCCCAGCGCCGATTCGCGTGGCTCGCGGTGGGTGCGTTTGTGCTGGCGCTATCGACGCTCGGCGCGCTGAACTATATGCATATCAGCCGGTGATGGAGATCATCTGCATCGGCCTGAGCCACAAAACCGCCCCCATTGAAGTGCGCGAGAAATTCGCCATCGGAGACTCGCATCTCGGCGAAGTGTCCGCAGTGCTCGCCCAAACGACCGGACTGCGGGAAGCCGTAGTCGTCTCGACCTGCAATCGCGTGGAATATTACGTCGCCGCCGAGGACGGCGCGGAGGCCGTGCGGCAAATCGAGGCGTTCGCAGCGGAGCGGGCTCAAATGGCGATGGGCGATTCGTTTTTCCGCCTGCGTGGGACGGACGGAATCCGGCATCTTTTCCGCGTTGCTTGCGGACTCGACAGCATGGTCATCGGCGAGACGGAAATTCTCGGCCAGGTCAAAAAAGCGTACCTCTCCGCGCAGACCGGCGGCGCGACTTCGCGTTGTCTCAACAAAATGTTTCAGCGCGCATTCAACGTGGCGAAGGAAGTGCGCACACAAACCGGAATAACTCGCGGCGCGGTGAGCGTGGGCAGCGTGGCAGTGGAACTGGCAGAGAAAATTTTCGGCAAGCTGGAGCACTGCAACGTGATGATTCTCGGGGCCGGAGAGACGGCGGAAATGACCGCGCGCTCCCTTCAATCGCGCGGTGCAAAAGCGATCTTCGTTTCCAATCGCACCTACGAGCGCGCTGCCTCACTTGCGGAGACGCTCGGAGGAAAGGCGATTCATTTTGACCAATGGGACGCTGAGTTCAGCGAGATCGACATCCTCATCGGCTCCACCGGCGCACCGCACGCCGTCGTCCCGAAATCAAAGCTCGCGCCGCTGATGGATCGCCGGACAGACCGCCCGCTTTTCTGCATCGACCTCGCAGTGCCGCGCGATTTCGAGCCGACGGTGAACGACCTCGACGGCGTGTATCTCTACGACATCGACTCGCTCCAAGGCATCGCCGAAGAGGGCATCCGAGTGCGGCAATCCGAACTCAGCCGCTGCGAAGCGATGATCGAAAAGCACGTTGGGGAATTTGCAAACTGGCTGGCGACGCCCGTGCCGAATTTCGGCCCGCCGAAGTAGCCAGTTATTTCCCGAAACGCCACAGATGTTTCTCGGAGCGGAGAATCACCGCACCGTCGATGAAAGCAGGCGAGGCCAGCGTAGGCTCGTCGAGCGTGTTGGTTGCGAGCACCTCGAATTTTGCGTCCGCTTTGATCACGGTGCCGATACCCGTTTCGTTTTGGAAGTAGATGCGTCCCTCAGCGAGGACGGGCGAGGCTGAGTAGTTGCCGGGGATGCGCTCCGTCCAGCGAACATCCCCCGTCCGGAAGTCGGCGCAGGTGACGATCCCCGCGTCGGAAACGCAGAAAAGATTGTCGCCGGAAATGATCATCGACGGAGTATGCGGTGCGCCTTTTTGCAGCGTCCACGCGACGTGGCTCTCGGTGACATCGCCCTTCGCCCCCTCGAGGCGGATGGCTTTGAGCACAGCCTTGTCGAAGCTGGAGCTGACGAACACAAGCCCGTCCGCGACGACTGGACGCGGGATGACCGAATAGCCTTCGCCGTAACCCGCACGCCAGACTTCCTTGCCCGTCTTCACGTCGTAGCCGCCGACAAAACCACTGCCGGGACTGATGACCTGGTCGCCCACAACGAGCGGCGTGGAGAACGAAAACTTCTTCCGCGCCGTCGTATCGCGCGGAGTCTTCCAGCGGATTGCGCCGGTTCCGGCATCGAGGGCCGCGATGATCGGATCAGGAGCGGCGTCGCAGCTAAAGATCAGCAATCCATCCGCAAGCACCGGAGAACCGCCGTTTCCATGGGTCGGCTCGTAGGGAATCGATGTTTGTTTCCAGACGACCTTCCCCGTGAGGTCGAGCGCCGCACTGCCCATGTGGCCGAAATGGACGAACAACCGGTCCGCCGTGACGATCGGCGTGGGGCTCGCGAGCGAGTTCTTTTGGTGCATCGCGGAAGTCGCTCCGGCGACGGCTTTGACTATCTCGGTATTCCAGAGGAGATGTCCGTCCTTGGCGTCGAAGCACACGGCGTGGAGCGTCGCGCCGCTCTTCGGCTCACCCATCGCCGTGGTGAGGTAGATTTTTCCCGCCGCGACGACTGGCGAAGACCAGCCTTTGCCGGGCACTTCCACTTTCCACGCGACGTTATCGGTCGTGCCCCATTTCAGCGGGACTTGCGCGGCGGCAGATATCCCCTGCCCCGTCTTGCCGCGAAACTCCGGCCAATCACTTTCGGCGGCAAACGTGGGCAGGACGATGAACGGGATGATGAGGACTTTGAGTGGATTCATGCGGCGACGGTATGACAAAGAACCGAGTCGCGTGGCGAGGAGAGAAATGGAGTTTGACCGAAGTTGAGGCATGGCTCCGCTAACGAACTCCATTCCACTTTCAATCACACTCGGAAGCCCCAATATGACAAAAAGACGACAGTGTCGCGAGGATGGATAGCCGAAAAGCTGTCAATGAAGAGTGCGGCGAACGTCGGAGCGGCGATCCGGAGGCTGAACGGCGGGCAGATTAAAAGGAGCTATCCTCAGGAGTTTGAAGAGTATATTGTCCACTCAAATGAGACCAATTGCTGATGCAGAATTTTCTTTTTTCTCGCCTGACCCTAATGGCGCTCAGTTAAGCCGGAGACCACTGGAATACACTGGTTGTGCGGCTTTTGAAGCGATTGCGATTCGAGCAGGACCAGTAAATCGAAAGCGA
>JAYSTZ010000660.1:0-17606 GCA_043719365.1 Verrucomicrobiaceae bacterium
CACGGCGAACTCTGCGGAGACTCCATGCGGCAGCGCTAGGAAAACGATCTTTGCGCCGGTGGAGAGAATGTTCTCCACGGTCGAGTCGCTGAACTTCAAGTCGGCGTATCGCATTCCGGCAAATTTTGGGAACACGCTACCGAGCGTCTGCCCTGCGGCCTGACGCGATGTGACGGCGGCAAGCTCGATCTGCGGATGGCGGATCAGCAAGCGGACCAGTTCCTCGCCAGCATATCCGCTGGCCCCAACGACGACGACTTTTTCGAGACTCATGCGAGGCATTTAACGAAGCCCGGCGCACAATGCCAGCGCGGATCGGATCGCTACGCGGAAAACACCGCTTCGATCTCCACGAGAAGGCAGCTCCGGCAAATTTCCGCTTGGAGAAACATCGTCTGCTCCAAGTCATCGGGATACGCCTTGCCGAAAATCGCCCGGCATTCGTCGATGTCGCGGGCGTGACGCACAAATACCTTCCATTGCGCGCTCGCGCCCGACGGCACGGACATCGTGCGTTTCATCAGCTGGATATTATCCAGCGTTAGACCGAGCTGCTCTGCGCATGTCTGACCGAGCGTCAGATGCCCTTTAATACTCGCCGTTCCGGCAAGGAACCAGCGCGAGCCTCCGTGCAATTTCATCATCGTGCCGCGCGCAAATGCCGGCGGCTGATGGCCGTAGTCCTTCGGGTAGTCGCACGCCGGGATTTGTTCGGGGTTTTCAAAATGAACGGGCTTTTCCGAGCTCGCGAGGAATGCGAGCGACATCGCTCTGGATTGCGTCCCGAGCGCCGAAGCCGCGGGCAACCGGGGACGAAACTGCGCGCCGTAGTGTTTGCGGAAGGCGTCGAGACGACCGGCATTAAACTTCCGGTAGTTCTCGTCGCCTTGGATCGTTTCGTTGATGCGCGGAACATAATTCCACACCCGGCAAAGGTGCCGCTCTCCCATGACCCGGAACAGCTCGTCGTAAAGGAAGGACGCAGCCTCGCGCGGCGACATTTCCTTTGGAGCCACTGCCGCTCCCGCGAGAAAGGAATCACGCTCCACAAGCTGAAACGCACCGTCCTGTCGGCCCGTTGCGCCGCAAAAAATCCGCTCCGTTTTCGGCCCGGAATGCAACGGCATCGGAACATCGAGAAAGACGCATCCTTCCGAGAACCGCAACGACGCTTCGTCCGCGCCAGGCGCGAAGATCAGTTCAGAAAACTCGGACATCATACCTGACTGCGCGCCTCCACCGCGGGCGATGCCGGAATCGCGACCGCTTCCGCCGCATGACGCGGAGCCATCCGCGTGGAAATCTCACACTTCAGCCAAAGCCACATCCCTTTCAAAATCAGACTGCGCACCGCAAACGTCGGCACGAAAGACGAAGCGAAAACACAGTGGTTTCGCAGATTTTTGCGCCCCCAAATCCCCTTGTTGCGACGAACCTCCGCAAGCGCTGCGAACCGCCGATTGTAGAAACGCATAAACCGCCCCACCGCCGCGCCAATGGGGCCATTGTACGGGAGTAGCGACAACTCCTTATCCATATCGCCGTAAATCAAGCGCACTGGCCCGAGGAAGTAGCAGCCGATGTCCATGAAGATCGCCGCGCGCATCAACTCCTCGTCGCCGAGGTAGCGATATTTGTCGCGGTAAAGTGCATCGAACCAGCGCATGTAGCTCTCCTGATATTGCCGCGAATAGGCCACAGCGCGTTCCTTCACGCACTCGCCATTCAGAGCATCGAGCAGAATCGCCCGCACCGCCCATACGGTGTTCCCGATAAAATCAATCCCGTGACTGTAAAGCGGGTCCATGAAACCCGCGGCATCGCCCACCGCAGCCCAGCCGTCGCCCATCACGTCCATGCTCCGGTACGCGAGCTGACTGTAATAATGCGCGTCCTCCTCCACGGCGGTCGCATTCTCCATGAGCCACGCTCCGAGCGCGTGACCCTTCAGCGCGGACACGAGACGTTCGGGAATTGTTCCTTCTTTCGGTGGTTCGTAAAGACGGCGATCCCAGGTGATTCCCACGCTCATCTCGCCCCCTTGCAGCGGGATGATCCACGCCCACCATCCGTAGCCGGTCAAATGGTTCGTCGCTGTTGCACGGACGCCCCAAGTGCGGTCGCGAAAGCACGCGCTCTGAGCCGCGAGCGTACCATCGTCCAAGTCCCGCACGCCGCGGAAACGGCACCACATCGAATTCGTCGGATGATCCTTCAGGACCTCCAGAGTTCCCCGCTTCCGCGCGATCACAGCCGCCTTGCCGCTCGCGTCCACCACCCAGCCCGCAGTCACTGTCTCCGGCTCTTGCCCGGCCACAGAGATGGTAATTTTATTTCTGCCCACTCCTCCGAAATCCAACTCCCGCACCGTCGCCGGGCGACGAACCTCGCAACCGGCAGACTTCGCGAGCACCAGCACATGCTCGTCGAGCTTTGAGCGGTCGAGCTGAAACGCAGGCAACCGCACTTGCATCCGCGGGCCGAATTCGGAGCACGCGGCGACGTCCGTGTTGCCTTCCTTTTGAAACCAAAAGCGCAATCCGTTCTTCGCGATCTGCTCGCGCGCCAGCCAGGAACCGAGCCCGAGCCCCCGGGTGAGAAATGCCGCGCCGACCTCCGACGTACTCTCGCCAACTTTGAAATCAAATTTCTCGCCCCGCTCCACGATCAACACACGAGTCTCCGGACGCGCCCGCTTCAGCAGCAGGCCCATGCTCGCCCCTGCGAGCGCCCCTCCGATGATGACTACGTCGTAGTGTGACTCCATGCGCACTTTCCGTGGTCAGTAAATCTTGATGTAAGCCTTCTTCCGAAGCTTCGCCATCCATGCTTGCTCCAGAGTTTGGCGTTCTTTCTGAAGAATGCGCTGCTCGATCTCTTCGCGGACCGCTTTCAAAGGTTTGGCCGTCCCGCTTTTACGATCCTCCGCGAGGAGGAGATAAAATGCGCCGTTCATCGACAGCACCTCGCTCACTTTCTTCGACTTCAGCAGGAAAACCTGCCGCTCGAGTTCACCGCTCAAATCACCCTGCTTTTGCCAGCCCCAATCGCCGCCTTGATCCTGAGTGGAGTCCTCCGAATAAATCCGGGCCAAATCCGCGAAGTCCGCACCGCCTAAAATCTTTGCACGGATATCGCTGATCATCTTTCGCTTTTTCTCGGGGTCGGAGCCGGGATTGATTTTGATCATCCGGAGTTTCACCTCGGTGTTCGTCGTCCATTCGTCGCGATGCTCGTTGTAAAATTTATCGACTTCCGAAGTGGACACGAGGGTGTCCGTCTTCACCTCGCGACCCCGCATGTATTTCACGATGATATTTTCTTCCTCCATCTTGCGGACTTTGTCCTGCGTGAGTCCCTGCGCCGTAATGGTCCGAAGAAATGCCGAACGATCATTGCCGAACCGAGTGCGGATCATCTCGGAGATACGTTCGTCCACCATGTGCGGCGGGATCTGGCCTTTCGACTTTCTAAACTCCTGAAGGATCAACTGCCGGTCGATGAGCATGTTCACCGCGTTGAGCCGGACTTCCTTCACTTTCTCCGCAAGAGCCGCACCGGAAAACGATGTGCGCGCGCTGTTTTCCACAGGGCCTGTGAGCTCGCGCACCTGCGAAAAAGTGATGACATCCGTATTTACCGTAGCCGCAACTCCGTCGAGAAAAGCAGGGTCTTTCGGCGCAACCGCAGGTGCCGCCAGAGCGACAGGAATAGCCGCTGTGGATGCCAGTATAATGGAGCAAAGGATTCGGTGTGCGATACGCGTCATTTCCACCGGAGGGTAGGAACGGCAGCGTGAGAGTCAATTCTGTTCGCGTGTCGCTCACTGCTTCACTTCAACCCTCAGCTCCTTGATGCGCATCTCGGCCCCCTCTCCCATCAGCCAAATGGACGGCGTGAACTTCTTCAACAGCCCCGCCTTTTCGTACCGCAAGACCCCGTCGATACGCACCTTGAGTGAGTCTGCCGTGCGCTCAATCAGCACGCTATGCCAGCCATCGCCGATCTCGTCGTTCAACGATTTGCTCTCGGGACCGGGATACGTCCAGACATTCATCGCTGACGGCCCGCCGAAGCTTAGCGTCTCGCCGCGAAAGCCGTCCGGACCTCGCGTTCCCGTCAGAACGAGTTCCGCCGCCGCATTGCCGGACACCTTGATACCCGCCGACAAGACACCCTGCCCCATCACCATTTCGCTGGTGAGTGAAATCGGCTTTGCTCCACCGCGAGCGATGATCTCGCCGGAATCCCACTTCCATTCGCCCTCTGCGCGCCAGTTCCGAAGCTCGGCCCCCGGAGAAAAGTCGTTCGCATTGACCGCCGTGATCAGCATCGGCACCTGCTGCTTTTGGCCGAGATAGCAAAAAAGGTCGCGCACACTTTCCTCGTCCATCGCGGTGAGAAGTCCCTCCGGCATCATGCTCAGCGGGCTGACCTCCATCGATGCGACATCGCCTTTTTGCAGCGTCACGCTTTCACCCGCGAGATTCTTCAGCGTGATGGCCGAGTCCGTATCCTGCGTGACGATTCCCGCGACGGTCTGTCCGTCCTTGGTCTTCACGAAAGTCTGCTGGTAGTCCTTCCCGATGATCGCGTTTGGATCGAGGATGTTGTTCAAAAGATAATCAATATCGCCGTAGCCGCCCGTCAACTCCGGGCCGATGCGCCCGCCCGTACCGTACATCGTGTGACACACCGCACACGTCTGTGTGAAGAGCGCACGCCCGCGATTCGCATCCGCACGCCCAATCGCCTCAAGACCGGTGAACTCCTTGAACTTCGCGATGAGCTTCTGCTTGTCCTCGTTTGGCGCGGAGACGGAGCCCCACTTGTTCGCCAGCCACGCAGAAACATCCGCGTCTTTCAGCCCGTCGAGCTGGCGCGCGAGCGGGGCAGTCAATTCCGCCTTCGGGATATTGCCCGCATCGATCGCGGCCAGGAACGAACGCGCCCCCGACGCACGCGCCAGCAACGTCTGCATCGCTGCGCGCCGCTCCATAGTATCGAGCTTCGGAAATTGTCCCACGAGCAGCGGGGCGATTCGCACGTCGTCAAAGCCAGCCAGCCCTCGCAATGCAGGCTCCCGCAGCGTTCCGGTCTCGCCTGCAACTTTCAAAATCGACTCCAGCGCGCCCGCGTCGCGCTGCGCAACAAGCGAGTCCAGCGCCTGCCGGCGAGCATCCTCCGGAGCTGCAACATCTGCGAGTTTAGCACGCATTTCATCCATCGCAGCGCCGCCGCCAAAAATCACCGAAAGCTCCTGCAAACGCGCCCGGACTGCCTCATCGGGGCTCGACTTCAGCTTCGCCACGATGTCGTCCCATCCTTTTGGTGCCGGGATTCCGCGCTGACCTTGCAGTGAGTCTTTCATGCCTTTCAAAAGGCTCGCCTGCACGACGGGATTGTCCATTTTACCCAGCGTCGTGACGAGCATCTCCAGCCGCGATACTTCCTCCGCAGATGCGGCAAATACGGCGACGGCAGCGAAAAGAGCGATTCGAGTGAGCATGGAAACATCAAACCCCGTGCGGGCAAAAATCATAACAAATATTTCCACCCGCGCTTGACTACACCGACCTCGCCAGCGCAAAGGTTACGCCCTTTCACAACTCACAACACACCACACCACTATGCGATTCGGTATCAACTCCTTCCTGTTCGTCAGTCCTTTCGTCACAGCGAGTTCCTCGCTCTTCAAACAATTCGTCAAATGGGGCTTCGACACGGTCGAGATTCCCGTTGAAGATCCTTCCCACATCGACCCAGCCGCCGTCAAAGCTGCGGCCGACAAAGCCGGAATCAAAATCGGCAGCATCTGCGCCTGCATGGGTCCGGGGCGCGACCTTCGCGGCTCCGAAGCCGAACAAAAGACAGCGTCGGATTACGTCCGCACGCTCATCGATCAGGCGGTCATCATGGGCTGCCCGAGCATCATCGGCCCGATTTATTCCGTCGTCGGACTCATCGGCGCACACGATGAAGCCACTCAGAAAAAGCACTTCGACCTCGTCGTGAAAAACCTCAAGCCGCTCGCAAAATACGCCGAATCCAAAAGCGTCACGCTTTGCATCGAGCCGCTCAACCGCTTCGAGACCGATTTCCTCAACACTTGCGACAAGGGCCTCAAGCTCATCAAAGCCGTCGGCAGCAAAGCCGTGAAACTCCACCTCGACACGTTCCACATGAACATTGAGGAAAAGAATCAGGCCGCCGCGATTCTGAAAGCCGGTAAAAACCTCGCCCACTTCCACGCCTGCGGTTGTGATCGTGGCACGCCCGGAAACGATCACATCGACTGGAAGCCAATCGTCGCAGCGCTCAAGAAGATCGGATACAAAGGCGACGTCGTCATCGAGTCGTTCACCACCGACGTGAAAGTCATCGCCCGCGCCGCAGCCATCTGGCGCAAGATGGAACCAACCCGCAACGAGATCGCCACGAAAGGCGTCGTCAACATGCGGAAGTTCTTCGGCAAAAAGAAATAGTCCGCGCCGTTTTAGAAAAGCCGGTAGCCGCGCAAGTGGCTCCCGGCTTTTTCGTACACACATCGCGCAAAAGTAATGTTGCGTGCGCGCCTCGCATCCGGCATCCGCATGGGCGCACAATCCATTGAGCCAGCAAGCACCTATTCTCTACGCAACAAGCGCCCGCATCGGCGGTTCCGGGCTCGACGCCGTGGCGCTGGAATCCCTCCGCACGTTTGAAGCTGCGGGCGTTCCGTGGAGGGCCCTCGCATTCGAGAACCGAAGCGAACTCCCGCAGTCTAAAGTCAACACGCTCCGCTGGCACCCGGTTCGACTTTTGAGCGGACTCGGCAGCGAGCACTATTACGGAGCGAAAAAACACGCGCTCGACCGAGCAGCCTCCCGCAAAATCGCGAAGGGCGACTGGAGCTTTTTCCATGGCTGGACCGGCGAATGCCTCCGCACACTGCGCCTCGCGAAAAAGCGCGGTATTCCATCGCTTCTGGAAATCCCGACCTGGCATCGCCACAAAGGCAAGGATCTCCCGCTGCGACTGACAAAAACCGAGCGTGAATCCGCAGCCCTCCGCGGTTGGGCCGGATGGAAAAAAGGACTGCTCGTTTCGCGACAACACACGCTAGAAGAATACGACCTCGCCGACCTCATTCTCATCCTCAGTGAAAAGGCAGAGGAGACATTTCTCGCCGCCGGAGTGCCCAAGGAAAAGCTCTTCCGCCACCAACGCGGCGTCGATGTCGAGCGGTTCACGCCCGCAGCAGCCCCGCCGGAAAAATTCGTCGCCGTTTTTGTCGGTGCGCTCATTCAGCGCAAAGGAGTGCACCACCTTCTTGACGTTTGGAAACGGCTCGCGCTGCCCGACGCCGAGCTCCGGCTCATTGGCACCGTCCACGACGAAATCGCCCCGCTCCTGCGCGATGCGCCCGCAGATGTGAAAGCTCTCGGCTTTGTAAAAGACGTAGCCGCAGAATATCGTGCCGCAGCCGTCCACATTTTCCCGAGCGAGTGCGAGGGCAGCGCGAAATGCACCTACGAGGCAGCAGCGTGCGGCATCCCGCAAATCACCACCCGCGAAGCCGGCGATGTCGTGATCGACGGTGTGAACGGCATCATCATTCCTCCCAACAATCCCGACGCACTCGCCGCCGCGATTCAACGACTTCACGCCGACCGCGGGCTTTGCGCAAAGCTCGGAGCCGCCGGTCGCCAGCGCGTCTGCGAGCAATTTACATGGGCACACTTTCGCACTCGTCTTCTTTCCGCGTATGAAAGGCTGAAGCAATGAGAGTGCTCGTGCTTCAACTCAAACGCATCGGCGACCTTGTCCTGACGACGCCCGTGCTCACCGCGTTCAAAGCCCTCGGCGCACGGGTCACACTCATCGCAGACGGTCCGTGCAGCTCGCTTTTGCCCGCTCTGCCCGGCGTCGATGAAGGCCTCACTTACCATCGCAAAGGCGACAACAAGGCGCTCTGGAAACGCATTCGCGAACGCGACTGGGACGTCTGCCTCGACTTCACCGGCAGCGACCGCTCCGCTTTCATGGGCTGGCTCTCCCGCACACCACGACGCATCACTTTCCAGTGGGTCTGCAAGCGCTTCCTCCGCCGCCTCGCCTACCACGAGTTTGTGGATTCGCCCGTCCGCCTCGCGCATACGTGCGACCACTATCTCGACCTCCTGCGCCCGCTCGGCATCACCGCAGCGAACCCTGCACCGTCGCTCATCGTCCCGGTTTCCGCTCAGGAAAAAGCGAAACAAATTCTGACGAGTGCCGGCATTTCCGGGGACTACATGCTGCTTCACCCTGGGACTGCGCGACCCGAGAAATACTGGATGCCAGAACGCTGGACGGAACTCATCGCAAAGCTTGGAAGCACCATTCCCCCAATTATCACCACGGGCCCCGACCCGTATGAACTTCAGCATGTCGCGAAGATCAAAGGCGCGCCGGTCGTGCGCCCGACCGATTTACTCGTGCTCGCCGCGCTCGTGGAAAAAGCGCGTGTCGTCGTCAGTTGCGACACCGCCGTTGTCCACCTAGCCGCCGCGTTTTCCCGACCACAAGTTGCAATTTACGGCCCGACAAATCCGTTTCACTGGCGACCGCGCCACAACCGGGCCGTGGTCATCAGCGCTGCGCAACTGCCGGACCCGCTAAGCCGGTTTCTTCCGAAGATGAAAGGTGCCCCGACGGGGAAGATTCCGACTGAAGTTGTGATGCAGGCGGTAGCAAAGGCTCTGTCTTTGCCACCTTCTTCTTCGGCAGGTAACTCTTGAATTTTGCCAGCCAGCGCCGCGCCCACGCGAACTCAATCCCGAGAATCGCCAGTCCCAGCGGAATCACAAGAATGGCGGGCCCCGGAGTCACCACCATCGCCACGCCAATGAGCAAAACCGTCAGCCCGATGACCAGAATGAAAAGGCGGCGCATGGTGCGCCACGTCGCCAGCAAAGCAGCCGTCGTCACCGAGTGCTGGGCACTTGGTTTCTGCGTTGGAGCGACTTTGGTTTCATTTTGCATTGCGGCTCAAACATAGCACCAATCCAGCCCCCCGCGTGTCAAAACTAAATAAATCTTCACGTTGGCCCACCCAACTGGCGCATCACCTCGTAAACCACGATCCCCGCAGACGTGGAGAGGTTCAAGGAACGGACCGAGGACGGCACCATCGGAATCGTCAAACAACGGTCCGCATTCGCCGCGAGAAGAGCCTCCGGAAGCCCCTTGCTCTCGCGACCGAACACCACCGCATCCCCATCCTGAAACTGTGCATCCCAATAGGGACGACGGCTTTTCGTCGTCAGGAAAAAGAACCTCATCCCCGAGTCCTGCGCCGCCTGCATCGACTCAAAGTCCTCCCACACGGTGACCTTCACATCCTTCCAATAGTCCAGCCCTGCACGCTTCAACTCGCGATCGTCCAGTGAAAAGCCGAGCGGTTTGATGAGATGCAGGTGCGATCCCGTCGCAAGACAAAGGCGGCCAATGTTGCCGGTGTTTGGGGGAATTTCGGGCTCGATAAGGACGACGTGAAGCATGATGTGCTCGGTAGATTGGGCGCGAACACGCTACTCCATCAACTCTCAAGTCGCATGGTACGATTCTAGTTTCATTCGGCGTAGCTCAAACCAATGAAAATCTCGAAGTCGTCCGCAACCAGCGCCTCCCGCTAGAACTCCGCATGCCGGACCATCCACTATCAAAAATTCTCATCGCCCTCATAGGGCTGCCACTGCTCGTCATCGTGTGCCTTTTTTTCGTGATTGTCGTCGTTGATGCCTCCCGTCGCAGGCTCGGCGATACCAACGTGAACTACCGGCCCCTCCGCAACCGAATCGCCGACTGGATTCTGATCATTCGGTTTTGGTGGAAGAAATAACTACGGGATGTTGCTGTAGAAAAATACGCCTTCCCTCACCTGGCGATAGCGAATCGTCCGAGTCGTAGGCGGAGCGTAGGTCAACCCCGAGGGGACCACAAAGACTCCCCACTCCGTCGCACCGGCATCCCCGCCCAAAGCCAGCGCAGCTCCATCTCTATAAAGAGTCACACGAAGAGGTTTCATCTCCCGGAATGCCTTCGGCCAGGCCGTCTGTTTCACCGCTGAGAACTCAAGCCCCGGAGTCGCGAAGTAGTCCCGGTTCAGCCGCCCCGTTTCACTTCGCAAAGAATCCACATCCAACGCCTTCAACCGGCCACGCACCACAGCCTCAGGATCGCTGCACGCCGCGAGTACAAGCACGACCGGGAAAAGAACCATCCTCAAATACCGCATTAAACTCCATCGCATTCCCACGATTATCTACCGGCGGGAAATTCCACGCGATCCAATTCCACCCAAACCGATCCGATAAACACCTCGGCATCGATTTTCAGAAGAAGGCGATCGCGATCATCCGACAGCCACGCCGTTGCATTTTTGAACTTTTTATGGACCCCGAGCGAAAGGTCTTTCTTCACTTCACGAAGTTTCAGCGAGCATCGGATCGTGTCCCATTCCTTGCCTCCCGCCTTCAACTTCTCGCGCCCCTCAACCCCGATTTCCGCAAAATACGGGGTATTTCCGGGGAACACGCACATGCGCACCATGTCGCCGTTTTTGAGCGGCTGGCTGCGGAGAAAAAGGAGCGCCCCTTGTTGATCGTAAACACTCGGAAGCTTAAACCACTTGGGCTTTGGCAGCGTCTTATCCGGTGGATTCGGCACTCGCAATCGCTCGGGTCCTTCGGGCTTGAACGCCACGCTGGTGGTCATCGTCTTGTTTGAATACACCTCGACCTGCTTCAGCGCGATCGGACGCAGAGTCGCTGAATCGCACGTTGAAGTCGCCGTCGAGTCCATCCGCCAAAGTGTGCGCGCGAGCCCTTTCGTGCTCGCCGTGAGAACGAGTTGATTGCGCCCTTTGAAGCTCGAGAACTTCGCCTCGGCCTCCGCAGCCTTCACTCCGCTCCAGCCAAACTGATAATGCACCGCAAGCGGTCGCAGCGCGGGAAACTTACCCGGTGCCGGGGTGAGCGTCTTCTGCCAGTCCTCGGCAAACGCGGACAGTGCAAAGAGGCAAATCAGAATGAGCAATTTCATCGTTGTTTGAGAGGTATGACGCGCTCAATCGCGTTCGCCTTCAACCAACCTTTTTGCCCGGCGGGCAACATCACGAACGTCCACTCACCCTGCTCCGACAAAATGCGAACGCGAGATCCTGCGCCCAGCGAATCGGCAAGTGTCGCACGGTCTGCGGGCTCACGACGCGCGTCGGATTTTTGAATGACGATCGCGTCGTTGGCCCGTTGTTCGTTCCGCCATAGCTGCCCAGCGCCGTACGCCGCACCGAGCACCACCAGCAGCATCCCTCCCACGACACCAGCAGCCCCGGAACGCCGCCAAAGCGCCGCGCCTGCCCACAGCCAGCCAAGCCATGCCACACCCACCGCAAGCCCCAGCCCGACACGCGAAGTAGGAGCATCGAGGACAACTTCATACCACAGCGGCTCGGCAACCCGCCCGCCGGCTTGTTCCCGGACAAACTTCAGATTCGCCTGCGCATCGGGATTCACGCCGGAAAGCGCAACCGCCCGCTCATAGTTCAAAACGGCTCGCCCCGGCTGGTCGAGACGGTAGTGAGCGTTACCAAGATTGTAGAGCACGCCCGGCCGCCAGCCGTCCGACAGCGCCCGCTCGTATCCGCGGCGTGCATCCTCAAACTTACCCTCGGCAAACGCAGTATTTGCACTCTCGAAATCGCCTGCATACACCGAGCCGCACAGGGCAAACATCATCACGAGGATGATCCTGGCCAACTTGCTTCGCTCCCAACAGTTCACAGCGTCCAACAAGCGATCTCGCTCCACAGAAGCCACCTTCTCGCCACGACCGCCACCGGCGAAAAGCAGTTCCGTTCGCGAGGCCATGAGCTCCCGAATCGCGGCGTCCGACTTTTCATCGAGCGAACGCGTGCCCAAAATTGTTGCGTCGTCAAAGCTCGCCCGCGGCTCCCTTCGCGCAATCGCCGTATCGATTTGCAAAATGCGCCCGACGACTTCGAACAACTCGGCGCGATCCTCCGTTTTGTTCATTCGGGAAACAAGTTCCGCCCGCTCCCGGGCGAGTGCCGCAAGAGGCTCCGCCAACGGATCCGCCTTGCGCGAACGCCACGCCAAAAGCCCCAGCAAAATCGGCAGCGGTGCCAGAACCGCGCCAAACAACAACCCCGGCGCAACCGCCTGCCCAAGCCTGCCCACTATGCCCGGTGCCGTCTGGTTCGGAAGCAACTCCGGTTTGACCTCAGGCTTGGGCTCGAAAGCAGCACCGCCGCCGGGCACAGAAGTCGAAGCCACAGGCACACCCTCGACGAGCAGCGGGGTCTCCGCATTTTTCAGGGTCACATACTTGCCGGTATCAGGATTGAAAAAGGTGAAGGCAAAAACAGGAATCGTCGTCTTTGCCACGAGCGGCGAAACGGGCAGCTTGAAAGTCTTCGTGCCGATGGTAGCGAGTTGATCCGATGGAGTGAAACTGTTCTCACTATCGTAAGCGTTCCATCCCTCTGGTTCGGCGAGCGGCGGAAGCGTGATGCGATCAAAATTTCCCGTCCCTTTCACCACGAGAGTCATCGCGATTGGCTCGCCGAGCTTCACTTTCGCAGGGGAGCCCGTGCCCTCAAATGTGAAGTTCCCGATTGCCCCCGCAAAATCCTTCGGCTTGCCCACAGAGGGGAGCGGCAGCACTTCAAACTCAATCGCCGGAGCCGTAATTTCCATCTCCTGCATCCGGCCAAAACCGGGAAACGGATCATACCGATTGTTCGCTCGCGGACCGGAATACTGCGCCCTCAATTTCACCTCGCCGAGCTTGAGTTTTCCGGCCTTTGTGGGCGTCACCACGGTCTTGTAAACGA
Organism: Verrucomicrobiaceae bacterium; assembly: GCA_043719365.1. Lineage (GTDB taxonomy): Bacteria > Verrucomicrobiota > Verrucomicrobiia > Chthoniobacterales > Chthoniobacteraceae > SXWH01. The sequence continues at coordinate 12,881 of JAYSTZ010000660.1, forward strand.
CGGTCTTGTATCGCTTTCCCGAAAGCTCCTGCTCGCCTTGTTTCTCCACGAGAATGTCACGCATATTGAATCCATCGGCCGTGAATTGCGGCTTGTCCAAAGCACTCCAGCGAACACTGGCATCAAGGTATCCGCGGATCACCACGCCAACGTCCTCGCCGACAAACGCCTTCGCCTTCAGCGGCTCGATCTCCGCAAACGCAATATCGCCCGCACCCCGCGCCGGCGCTCCCGCTTTCACGGTCAATGTGAGCGGTTCGGTGTTCACTTGTTGACCTCCAGCCGTCACCGTTACTGAAGGAATCACAAACTTCCCCTCGCGCCGCCCAACAAATCTGAAGGTGTGCGTCGAGCGCTGAGTGACTTGCGTGCCAATGATGCTCATCTGGCTGCTTTGATTAGCGCCGTGATACTCAAGCCCATCGACCACAGGCGGTGCCGGAGCATCAGCCCTCACATCGCCTTCGACATTGACCTCGATATCCACCGACTCTCCCACCGCTATCGACGGGGATGAAAGCGTGGCGCTTACCTTCGGCGCAGCCCACGCCGGGACTGCCATGAGCACGAGCAAAAGAAAGACTCCAATCGCACGGACGGCGCATGAATGCCGAGAGGCAAAGTAGTCCGCGACTTTAGTCGGCACCGCGTCGCCTTGCAAAGCCCCGCACTGACTCGCTGAAGACGTCTCGCTGCGAAGCGTGCGAGCACTCGATTGAGAAATGACTGAAGTCCTAAAATCACTAACTCGGTTTATCTCCTTCATATCTACCAGTTCTTCTCTGGGCGGGGTTTGTTCTGCATACCGGGTTCTTGCCGAGGGTCGAGCAACCGCACGCGGCGCTCGGTGCGGAGCATCGAATCAAGCAACTCTTTTGCATTCTTCTGAGTCATCCGTCCTTCTTTGGCCGCCGCCATTTCCTCGGCAGCCTCCGCCTGCTGTTCTTTGTCGTTCCCTTTGTCGGCGGGGTTTGCGGCCTTGAGTTCGCCCTGCTTTTTCTCGCCGTCCTTTTGTTGCTCCGCCTTTTCGGGCTTCTCGCCGGGCTTGTCGGATTTCTCCTTCTTCTCGCCGTCTTTCTTTTCACCATCCTTGGACTCCCCGTCTTTTTTCTCCCCATCCTTTTTTTCGCCATCCTTGGACTCGCCGTCTTTCTTCTCTCCATCCTTTTTTTCACCGTCCTTGGACTCGCCATCTTTCTTCTCTCCATCCTTCTTTTCACCGTCCTTGGATTCGCCGTCTTTCTTCTCTCCGTCTTTCTTTTCGCCATCCTTGGACTCGCCGTCTTTCTTCTCACCATCCTTCTTTTCGCCGTCCTTGGACTCCTCATCCTTCTTTTCCTGGTCCTTTTTGTCGTCTTTCTTGTCCTCGTCCTTTTTCTGTTCGTTCTGTTTCTTCTGTTCGTCCGCCAGCAGCTTCTTCAGCAAATCACGGTTGTGTGCGGCGTCCGGGTGCGTCGGGTTCAGAGCAAGAGTCCGGTCATAGTGCTGGATGGCGTTTTTCCAATCGCTCAGCTTGCCTTCGGAAGCCTCCTGTTTCACACCGCGCCGTGCCAACACGTTGGCCAATCCAAACGCGGCTTTCGATTGCAGCGCTGTTTCACCGCCGCCAAGCGCGCTGGCGAGCGCCTCCACAGCCTTGTCCAGATCGCCGGCTTTGTAAGCACTAATTCCAAGGTTGTAGTCGATCTCCGGCGCGTTCCGTTTCGCCCGCTGTTCCTCGAAAACCTTTGCCGCGCCTGCGTAGTCGGCTTTCGCGAAAAGGCTTTGTGCCTCGTTTGCCGTGCTGGCTGCATTCGCCGATTGCACAGACAGGAGCATCAAAAGAACCGCTACCCGTTTCCGGTCGCCCACCAGCATCGCGGAAATCCAGCACGCCACCGCCGCCGCGAGCGGCCACTGATACCGCTCGGTCGGTCGCTTCGAAAAATGCGATTCGTTGGTCGTAGCTTCTTTCATTTTACCAAGGCCCTCCGTTGCGATTTGCCGCATCTCGGCGGGGCCGTTCTGGAGATGAACATAGAAGCCTCCACCGGCTTCCGCAACCTCCCGTAGTCGTTTCTCGTCCAGTTTTGATTTCACGTATTCACCTTTCTCATCTCTGACAAATTGCGTTCCGCCCCGTTCATTCGGCATCGGAATGAGCGCGCCGTCCACCGAGCCGAGGCCCACGGTGAAAATACGGAACTTGTCCTTGTGCTCCCGCGCCGCCTTCACCGCATCCTCTTCCAATTCCTCGCCATCGGTAAAAATGATGAGCGCCCGCTGGTCGCTCTCGCCTTTGCCAAACGCATCATTCGCCGCCGTAATCGCCTCCGTGAGATTCGTGCCGCCACGCGGGATGATGTCGGTATCGAGCTCCGCCAGCGTATCCTTCGTCGCAGCGAAATCCGACGTGAGCGGAGCCTGCAAAAACGAAGAACCCGCAAACGCAATCACACCGACTCGGTCGCCTTTCAAATGAGTAAGCAAATCCTCCGCAGCGAGTTTCGCGCGTTTCAGCCGACTCGGCTGAAGGTCTGCCGCAAGCATCGAGCGCGACGTATCTACAGCGATCAAAACATCCCGTCCCATCTCCCTCCGTTCGTCCCACGAAAATCCCCACTGAGGGCGCGCCATCGCCAGAATCGCCAGCGCAAGTCCGAGCATCGTCAGAGCGAAAACTACACGCCGCCTGCCCACGCTCACACTCCCCGCGAGCCGCAATTGCAGCCGTGCCGCAATCAGGCGGTTTAGCGCGAGACGACGACTCCGCTCGCCGTGCAAATACAAAGCCACGAAGAATGGGAAAACCGCCAGTGCCCACAGCCAGATTGGAGCAGCAAACGTAATCATGGAATCGTCCTCCAGATGGTCTGGCTCAATAGCCAGTAAAGCAGCGCAAGCCCGACGCCCGCCCCGAGGAACGATTGATAGAAATCGCGCCAATCGACCTTCTTGTTCAGCTTCACCTCGGTCTTCTCCAGCTTGTCGATCTGCGAGAAGATTTCGTTCAGCGACGCCGTATCGGTCGCCCGGAAAAACTGCCCCCCGCCAATCTCCGCGATCTTCCGCAGCGCGCCTTCATCCACCGACACTTGCACCTGCCGATACATCTTCCGCCCAAACATGTCCTGCACAGGATACGGAGCTGTCCCCGTCGTACCCGCAGCGATGGTGTAAATCTTGATTCCCACTGCTTTTGCCGCCTCCGCCGCAGTGTTCGGCGGCACCGTTTTTACCGTCTCATCGCCATCCGTCAGCAACACGAGGATCTTGCTCTTCGATGGCTTGTCTTTGAGCCGGTTTGCCGCGCTCGACAGCGCCGCGCCGACCGATGTTCCGTCTTCCACCAATCCGATTTTCAGACGATCCAGATTTTTCTCCAGCCACGCATGATCGAGCGTCAGCGGGCTCACTAAATAAGGACGACCGGCGAATGCCACAATTCCGATCCGGTCATTCGGACGTCCGGAAATAAAGCGCCGCGTCACGTCCTTCACCGCATCCAGTCGGTTCGCGCGTTGCCCGCCGAGCGTGAAGTCCTCCGCGAGCATCGAGCCCGAGACATCCAGCGCCAGGACAATATCCACGCCCGACGATTCGATGGTTTCATTCGAGTTCCCGAGTTGCGGTCGAGCCAGCGCAACGAAACACATCGAAAGCGCCACCATCATCAGCCCGCTCCCAAATCCCCGCCAGCCCGCAGGCTTCACCTTACCCACGCCGCGCATCGCCAAAAGGGAAGAAAAGCGAATCGCCGCCGCAGGCCCGCGCCCACCGAGCATCCACGACAGCACAAAAAGCAATGGCACCCCGAGCAACCACCACGGCGCGGCAAAATTGATCACGTCGCCGAATCTCATTTCCCGGCTCCCTCCACAAACGCCGACGCTTCACGGATCAGCTCCAGATTTTCATCCGACCCCGCCTCGACTCGCGCAAATTTCAGCAAGTCGCACCGCTCCAAAAACTTCGCCAGCAACGCACGATCCTCGGCAGAAAAACGCGGTGACGACGAAATGGTCGCCAAAAACTCTGGCGAAGTCTGCTGCGTCGCAAACAACAGGAAGTGCCCGTTGATGAAAGTCCTCAGCACATCCGACACCTCCACGCTGAATCCGTATGGTTCCGCCTCCAGCATCTTGCCGCGAAGCGTGTTCAGCGCGCGCATCGCTATCTCGCGAGCAGTCGGCTGCAGCTTCTTGGGACGCCTCTTGATAAAGCGCACAATTGCCCAAACGATCAGCGCCGCGAAGAGCAACGACCCCGCACCAATCGCCCACCAAACCCACTCCGGCCACGGCACCTCGACCAGCCGCGAATTGTCGCGCAATTCGGCGAGTGGGTCAGGGGCTTCGGGGGCTACTTGAATCGCAGCGCGTGCGGATGAAATTACGCTCAAGCAAACGAAAGCAGCGAGTGAATGCCGCGAGGCTTTGGAGTGCGGGGGCTTGACCCCGCTTTTCATTTCACGGGATTGCGCGGGGCGTTTTGGAGAAACGTGAGAAGCATCAGCGCGCCTCACCATAGACCTACGCTGGACGCCGCTTCCGCCGAAAGTTAAAGCGGGGTCAAGCCCCCGCACTCCAAAGCCTAGCGGCACACTCGATACTCCTCTGGCTTGGCTCAACACATCCTGCGCAGTGCCCGGCGAAGTATTGGGACGCGACCATCGCGAGCATCACATCGTTCGTACTCTGGATGGTTCAGGCGGGACGCCCGAACCGGCGGGCAAGATGCCCACCCT
>JAYSTZ010000067.1:0-11947 GCA_043719365.1 Verrucomicrobiaceae bacterium
CCGTGGCGAATCTTGCCGAGGCCGCGTGCGAGGCGATTGGTGCGAATTCCACGATGGCCCGCGTGTGTGCTTATTTTCACGACATCGGGAAGCTCGTGAAGCCCGAATACTTCACCGAAAACATGCGGCATGATCGCAATCCTCACGACGACCTCGCGCCGACCATGAGCACGCTGATCATCATCGCGCATGTGAAAGAGGGAATCTCACTCGCGCTGGAACATCGGCTGAATCAGGAGATCGTCGATGTGATCCAGCAGCACCACGGCACCTCGCTGGTGTTCTTCTTTTATAAAAAGGCGCTCGATGCGCAGGATGCCGCGCGGCGGGAACGGAAGATTTCATCGATCAATGATGAGGATCTTCCCGAGGTCAGCGAGTCGTCGTTCCGATACGGCGGACCGAAACCGCAGTCGAAAGAAACCGCAGTCATCGCGCTGGCGGATTCCATCGAGAGCGCCTCGCGGAGTCTGGAACGCGTGACTCCGCAGAAGCTGGAGCAGCTGATCACGGACATCATTCGCAAGCGGGTCGCCGACGGCCAACTCGACGACTGCAACCTTCAGTTCAATGAGCTGCAGGAGGTCGCAGAGAGTTTCCGCAATACGTTGAGCAGCATGATGCATTCGCGCGTCGCGTATCCCGACGACAAGGAGACGAAGATTCGCAGACACGAACGCTCCGAGCATTCATCAGTGCGCCAGCGCCCGGATGCGAGCGCTGCTTAAAACTCCGGTCGTGATTTGAGTCGTGTCGTAAAAAAATAGCTCGCGAGCTTCGCGGCATTTCCACTCCTGCGAAACGGCACTTCATTTGTTCTGTCGCTTCGCGAGTGGTGTTTACCCGCGAGGGACTCGCGGGCGACTTTTCGTTTTGCGGCTTAAAACTCCTGATAGACGAACTCCGGTGTCTCGAAGTTCCCTCGTCCGTACATCATCAAAAGAGCGGCGATGATCGCGAAGTAGTAAAGTGCCGTCAGCGTGACTTGGACCCGCGGGCGGGCTTCAATCCATTTGCGCGCGGATAGCATAATTAGCTGAGAACCGTGAATAGATATCCACGGAAGACACGGAAGTTCACGGAAACCAATACATTCCGAGAATCCGAGCACTCACGCCATGGGTGCGCAGTCATCTTTTCACGAGTGCCTCTTTCCGTGGTCTTCCGTGTCTTCCGTGGATCATCCATTGCCGAATTTAGAATCAGGCGGCCAGTCGTTTCTGGATGTCGGCGACAAGCAGGGCAGGGGTTGCCCACGCTTCGCGGTCAAACTCCGACGGCGAAATGGCGACGCCCAATTCCTCCATGAGCGCGGTGATCAGCTCCACGGTCTTCATCGAATCAAGGATTTGGAGGTCGTAAAGTGCGAGGTCGGGATTGCTCCGGACTTCGTCGGTCTCCGCGACTTGGGCGAGGACATTGAGGATTTGGTCAGTATTCACAGATTGGTTCGTTCGTGGAAAAAGTCGTCGAGCACCTTGTTGTAGTAGGCCCATCCTTTTTCGCCGGGATGGTCCTGACTGTCATCCCAAAACGTCGGGTCGTTCTCAAACTCCTGGAAATACACGAGCGGAGTCGCGTAGTTCTTCGCGAGTTCCGCGAGCTTTTGGCCGTAGCGGGCGCGTGCCTCGGCGGAGACGCCGGTGGTTTCCAGATCCGCGCCGTGCAGCGGCATGGAGAGCAAAAGCGGCTTCGCGCCGAGTTCGCGGAAGGTGCGCAAAATCAGCTCGAAATCATCCCATTCATCCGCAGCAGTGAGGCTGGCGACGAAACTCGCGTCGCGTGAACCCTTCGGGCGTTGAGTGAGACGGGAGGCAGGAGGGCGCTTCTTCGACGCGTTTGCGATGCGGATGACTTCCCGCCAGTTGATTCCGGCAATCTTGGTTGGCTTCGCGTCGGGGTCTTGATTCTCCGCGCTAATCTGGATGCCCGCCTCGATATGGTCCTGAGCCCGGCCGACTGCGTTGGTGAGTTTGCCGAGCGGCCACATCGCCCCGTAGAGGGCACGATCCACGAGCGAATCGCCGGCAAGCCGCTCGACTGCAAAATCGAGCGTCCAATTCTCTGCGAGAGTGTCGGGATAAAGGCGCATCCGCTTTGCCGCATCGCGCCGCAACTCGGGTGAAAGACTTGTGCTGAAGGCAAGCTCCGAGGCTTGAAGGGCGGAAAAATTGCCGTCGTAGTATTCGGAGTTCACTGTCTCATCGAAAAAGAAACTCGGCGAAAGGGACAACGCGACCTTTTTCCCCCTGAGGTTGCCGCCGACCGATGCGATTTTTTGAAGGATGGCGAGTGACACCGTCCCTGCTTTACCGACTGGAAAAACGCGGAAGCCCGTTGGGTAGGGCTCGAAAAACTCACTCGCACGATTAGGCACGTCCTTCACAAGCTCCGAGCTGCCATAGAGCACGAGGAGGTCGTCGTTTTTAAAAGCCTCTTTTTGAAGAGCCACGCCTTGAAGCTTCAAGTCGCTAAGGTCAGTAGCCACTGCGTGGATAAAGCGGACTTCGATACCCTTGCAAACGAACAGCGCACACGCGGCGAGAGCGCTCGCAACGACGAGCGCCAGGGCGAAGGCTGTAAGGTGTGTGCGAGGATTCGCAGGAGACATGGTAACGATTTGAGGACTCTTCCAGAGTCTTTCTCTTAGAGGAAATGAGCCGCTGCAAAGCCCGCTGGCGACGACAGAGGGAGGAGGGGGTGACCAACGGGACTCGAACCCGCAACGCCCAGAATCACAATCTGGTACTCTACCATTGAGCTATGGCCACCATCTCAAGGCGGGAACTAATATCCGAAATCCGGCATCTGCCAAGATGCAATTTTGCCGAACTTGGCTGCCGCGCATTTTCGCAATGGCCGTTTGCCGGATTCCGTTCCGGCAAATCGGTGCGGTAGTGGTTTGCCGGATGCCGTCGGGCGGGTAGGGGAGGAGAGTGCGATGTTCCTTTCTGTAAACCGCCTCTTGAAGCGGGCGCGTAAATTGCCCACACTGGCGGCCATGAAACGTCTCGCTCTCATCGCAACTCTGCTTATCGGATTAGTTTCGGCCAGTCCTGCCGCTATCAAACGCGACCCTGGAGATGTACTCAAGGCGAGCCAGGAGGCTTTTGAACGAAAGGATTTTGATGGAGCCATCAAGCTTCTCACCGAAGCGATCACAGCAAACCCGAAACTAGCGCCCGCCATCGTGCTCCGCGGTTTCGCCCACGCGGCGAAAGAAGACTACGCGAAGGCGGTCGAGGATTATTCGGAGGCGATCCGGCTGCAGCCCGAGGATGATCGTCCGCTGATTTTCCGCGCCGCGACATATCAGGCGATGAAGGCCTACGACAAGGCGATCGCGGACTACAGTGAGCTGATTAAACGCAAGCCCGAGGATGTCGAAGCGCTGTGCAGCCGTGGCATCTGCCTCGCGCAATCGGGCGATGACGCGAAGGCATTCGAAGACTTTGACAAGGCCGTGAAGATCGCGCCGAAAAGCCCGATGGCGCGTCAGCTTCGCGGCTCTGCACATGCCGAGGCCGGTCGAAAAGACGAAGCGCTGGCGGACTACAAAGAGGCCATCAATCTCGACCCGAACAATGCCGCCACCTACCTCTATCGTGCCCACCTTTACCTCGTGGAAAACCAGGCCGAAGACGCCCTGGCTGATTTCGAAGAAGTGCTCCGGCGCGCTCCAGACTACGCCGGTGCTGCGAATGACTACGCATGGACGCTCGCAACGAATCCGAATGACAAGGTGCGCGATGGGCGCAAAGCGGTGAAGTATGCAAAGGACGCCTGCTACCAAGGCGACTACAAGCACGCCCCCACGATCGACACGCTCGCAGCGGCGTATGCTGAAGCGGGCGATTGGGAAGAAGCGATGAAGTGGCAGGAGGAAGCCGTGAAGCTCGCTGAGAAGACGAACCCGAAAGACGTGAAAGGAATGCGCGAGCGCGCTCTGCTTTATAAAGAAAAACGTCCGTATCGAGAGAACCCGAAGGAGGAGAGCGAACGCCTTAAAAAGGAAAAGCCGTAGCGGTGAAGACGCCCCGTTGTGTTTGCGAACTGTAACTCGTGACTCGTGAGATGCGACTTGTCGCAAGGCGTGTTTCTTACGCTTGCGACCAGTCACGAATCACCATTCACAAGTCACAGCCGATAAACACGGCGACTGACAAAACCCAATCACTCCGCGTAGCTCTCCACGGACGGGCACGTGCAGACCAGATTGCGGTCGCCGAACACGTTGTCCACGCGTCCGACCGAAGGCCAGAACTTCGACTCGGCGACCCACGGTGCGGGGAATGCAGCAACTTTGCGTGAATAGCCGTGCGGCCATTCTTCCGCAGTCACGGCACCCGCAGTGTGTGGGGCGTTTTTGAGAGGGTTGTCGGTTTTTGAAATCTCGCCGCGCTCGACGGCGGTCATCTCGCCGTGAATCGAAATAAGCGCGTCGCAAAAACGATCGAGCTCGGCTTTTGTTTCGCTTTCGGTCGGCTCGATCATGAGCGTCCCGGTGACCGGCCAGCTCAGCGTCGGGGCGTGAAAGCCGTAGTCCATGAGCCGCTTTGCCACGTCTTCCGCGGTGACGAGTTTGAAGCCGCGGATGTCGATGATGCACTCGTGCGCCACCGTGCTGTTCTCGCCGGTGAATACCACGGGGAAGAAATCCCGCAGGCGCGCCGCCATGTAGTTGGCGTTCAAAATCGCGAGCTTTGTCGCCATGGTGAGGCCTTCTGCTCCCATCATGCGGATATACATCCACGAGATCGGCAGGATGCTCGCGCTGCCGTACGGCGCCGCTGAGATTGCGCCCGTGTGCCGCTCCGGACCTGTGCGGGCGCGGGGCGGCAGGAATTCCGTGAGATGTGCTCCCACGCAAATCGGCCCGACGCCGGGACCGCCGCCGCCGTGCGGGATGCAGAATGTCTTGTGCAAATTGAGATGGCACACGTCCGCGCCGATGCGGCCCGGGCTCGTGAGGCCCACTTGCGCGTTCATGTTTGCGCCGTCCATATAGACCTGTCCGCCGTTGGCGTGAATGAGATCGCAAATCGAGCGCACGGTTTCCTCGAAGACGCCGTGGGTGCTCGGATACGTGAGCATGAGCGCGGCGAGCTCGTCCGCGTGTTCGCCGGCTTTTTCAAACAGGTCGCTCATGTCGATGTTCCCTTTTTCGTCGCACTTTACCGGGACGACGCGCATCCCGGCCATGACTGCGCTGGCGGGGTTCGTGCCGTGGGCGCTGTTCGGGATGAGGCAGATGGAGCGCTTCGTTTCGCCGCGCGACTCGTGGTATTTGCGGATGGCGAGCAGCCCCGCGTATTCGCCTTGCGAGCCTGCGTTCGGCTCCAGTAACACGCCCGGAAGTCCCGTGATTTCGCCGAGCCATTTCTCGAGCTGCGCGCACATTTCGCGGTAACCGGCGGTTTGATCGGCTGGCGCAAACGGATGGATGCGCCCGAACTCCGGCCATGTCACCGGGAACATTTCGCTCGTTGCGTTCAGCTTCATCGTACACGAGCCGAGCGGGATCATCGAGTGGCAGAGCGACAGATCTTTTGCCTCCAGCCTGCGGAGGTAGCGGAGCATCTCGTGCTCGGTGTGGTGGGAATTGAAAACCGGGTGCGTGAGGAACGCGCTCTTCCGTTGATGCACCGCAGGGATGTCGCTCAACGCCTGCCGGGAGATCTGCACGGCGGTGTTGTCGATCCGATTGCCGTAGGTGAAGATCGCGATAAGCGTGTTGATGTCCTCCACCGTCGTTGTCTCGTCAAAAGAAACCGTGAACTGGTTCTCGCCGATCCGGCGCAGATTCACCCGCATCGCCCGCGCAGTGGCGAGGATTGCGTCCGCATCGTTCTTCGCCGTCTTCACGCAGACCGTGTCGAAAAACGGCTGGCTGCGCACTTCGAACTTCTGCGGCAAACTCTCCAGCGCGAGCGCGAATGTGCGGGCGCAAAGGTGGACGCGCGTCGCGATTTTCCGCAGCCCGTCGGGGCCGTGGTAAACTGCATACATTGAGGCGATGACGGCGAGGAGCACTTGCGCGGTGCAGATGTTCGAGGTCGCCTTGTCGCGGCGGATGTGTTGCTCGCGCGTTTGCAGCGAGAGGCGGTAGGCGGGGTTTCCGTGCGAGTCGATCGAGATGCCCACGAGACGTCCCGGCATCAGCCGCTTGAACTCATCCTTCGTCGCGAGATACGCCGCGTGTGGTCCGCCGAATCCCAGCGGCACGCCGAATCGCTGCGTCGTTCCCACCACGATGTCCGCGCCAAACTCCCCCGGCGGACGGAGCAGCACGAGCGCCAGTAAATCAGCCGCGCAGATGCACAGCGCACCGGCTTTCTTCGCATTGGCAAAAAGGAGATCGTATTCGTTGATGGAGCCATCCACGTCGGGATATTGCACCACGACGGCGAATACCGAGGCATCGATCAAAAGCGACGATTCATCATCCACGATGACGTCGATTCCCAAAGGCTCCGCGCGCGTCTGGATGACGGCAATCGTCTGCGAGTTGCAGCGCTTCGAGACGAAGATCTTCTTCCCCTCCTTGTTCTTCCGCACCGCAAACGCCATGTGCATCGCCTCGGCAGCAGCCGTCGCTTCATCGAGCAGCGACGCATTGGAAACCGGCAGGCCCGTGAGGTCCGCGACCATCGTCTGGAAATTCAGCAGCGCCTCCAGACGGCCCTGCGCAATCTCCGCCTGATACGGCGTGTAAGCCGTGTACCAGCCCGGATTCTCCAGGATGTTGCGCTGAATGACACCCGGCGTGTGCGTGTCGTAATAACCCTCGCCGATGAAGCTGCGGAACACGCGATTCTTCATCGAAAGCGTGCGCAGTTCTTCCAGCGCCGCGCTCTCCCCGGCGGCGGGCGGGAGATCCATTGGAGCGGAAAGTCGGATGCCCGCTGGCACGGTCTTGCCGATAAGCGCGTCGAGCGACGGCTCGCCGAGCGTTTTCAGCATGAGCGCGATTTCCGCTTCGTTCGCACCGAGATGTCTTCGGGCAAATGAATCACACGGCGCAAGCGGATCAGAAACGGACAGATTGGTCATAAAGAAATAAGCCGCGGACGCTAGTGCCCCCGTCGTGAAGTGCAAGCCGCGCCGCGCGGGAATGAGGAATAAGAGCGGGTAGCGTAAAAACTACCGCGCGTCCTCCCGCCAGCGCCCCCGCCCGTGGCGATCCCTCCGCCGCCCTCGCGCGGTCCCCCGACTCCCCTCGACAAAAACCGCGTTAAGGAGCGGCAAATTCATTCGCGTTTCTTGCAACACGCGAAAGTAGCGGGAGCGCGACGCCCCCGCTAGGAGATGCTTTACTCGCTCAAGCCCGCTTTTTCACGGGAACGCCGCGTCTGAGGGTCGAAGGCGCGGATTCATACCAGCGACCATCATCGCTGCCTTGGCAGCAAGCTAGCCCGGCCTGTTTAGCCCGCAAAAGTGTCATAGCTCATCCAGCGGCGACGTCACCCCGAGCGCCGGCACCTTCGCCCCATGCGTATAGATCTTCACCGTCACCACTTCCCGATCCCCGCGCCAGGTGTGATTAAAAGTGGAATCAAGAGCAGACGGATGGAGGGCCGAAGGTCCGCAAATGTAATAGCCCAGGGTCAGCGAGGAACGAGCGCAGCCCTGGGTCATAGAGTAGAGAGCGACAAGCCCTGAAAGGGCGTAATTGAACTCAAGAGGTGCGGGTAATTTCGCCCTTTCAGGGCTGTACCGTTCTCCCACCGGAACCCAGGGCTGCGCTCGTCCCTCGCTGACCCTGGGCTATTACATTGCCGGGCCTTCGGCCCTGCTTTGATTCCACTTTTAATCACACCCCACGCGCCAGATTCTTGAAATTGATGCTGGACATATCATGCGATTCCACGCATTTCTGCCTGCCATGCAGCTTGAAAAGGCTACTCCCAATCGCTCCATTGCAAATCAAACTCTTGATCTTGCACCTGCAATTCTTCGTCTCGCGGTGCCGACACTGCGTATGGGAACCCATTCTCAGCGTCGGGCAACGCTCAAAGTATATCTTTGGACTTACCCGGTTTGTCTTTTCGGTCTAACAGACCATCTTTTTACAATCGCTGTAAATCGTTCTGCGCTTGCGGGCAATTTGGCGCAATTCAATCCTGCGCTTTGCGTCAAAACCCCGCCTCTTGTTGAGCAAACAAGGAATATTTTCACGCTGACAGTGCGTCTTTTGACATCCACAGCCGGTCTTTTTGCGCCGGGGCCATGTCTTTTGAGGCCCAAACACAAAGTGAGCGTAAAAAGACGCAGTGTCAGCGTGAAAAGACGCGCTTGCCGTCCAAAAAGATGCGCTTCCGGTGTCAAAAGACGTGCTATCAGACCCAAAAGACGCGCTGTCAGTGTCAAAAGACGTACTATTTTGCGCACAACATGCACAAATTTAGTCAAGATGCGGGCTTTTGCTGTCAAACTTTCGACGCCCAACAGAGTAAGACCCGTATTGACCCCTAAAAACCCCGAATTCCCGGGGGTTCGATGCCCTTTTTCCCGCCCATTTCAGTCAACCAACCAAACCATACAAAAACATCATCATGGCAATATCAAACCTCGATAGTTACATCAGCACTGTGGACGACTTCCTTGGGAACTGGCTCGATGCCAACGCTGCGCGCGGCGTCGCCAAAGCAGTCGTCATAGCCGTCGGCGAGACTGGCTATGACCGCTCCGCCTTTCAGAGCCTGCGCTCCGGCTTGCTTAATCTTCAATTCGACCTTCAGAGCAAGGATAACGATGTGGAGATAGCGCGCGCCGAGATAGAGATTCAAAAAGCGAAGCTGCTCGGCTGGATCAATGAATTCAACGGACTGGTGGACGGCTATTATTCCACGACCCACTTCTTCGCCAGCCGCCCCCGAGTGCCCACCCTGTCGGACGGCCGCGATACTTTCTCCCGCCCGCTGATGGATATGTCCACCCTGTGGGAAAAGCTAAACGCAGCGCCGGCCCGCCCCGGCCTCGCACTGCCGATCAAGATGGCAGATAACACGACCCAGGTGCAGTTCCACACCGCGATTGCCGCGTTTGACGATGCATACCAGGCCGCCCAGCGGGCCGACCAGCTCCTCACGATTTCGCGCTCCAGCCGCGACCTTCAAAACAAGCTCGTGTACGACATCATGAAAAACTACCGGCAGGCCGTCCCCAGCCTGTGCAGGGCGTTCCCGCTCATTTTGAACACGCTCCCACGCCTCACACCCGAGCCCGGTTCCACGCCCGATGCACTCACGGCCACCGCCATTTTCCAGGCCCCCGACATCGCGCATATCGAGCACAGCCCCGTCACGCAACCCGGCATCAAGCGCGTGGAACTGCGCGGCAACCTGGGCGAAACCTACAACCCCGACACCGCCACGCTCCTCGCGCAACACGGCCCAAACGACCCCGCCGTATTCAACACGTCGCACGGCCTAACCGGCCCGAACACAAAGCTCGTCGCGAAAGTATTCGTCATCAACGAAACCGACAACGAAGCCGGCAGCAACAGCGTAGTCATCATCCGCCCCGCATAGCGCCCAGCCGTCAAACAACCCGCAATCTTGTTGCCCGATTCCGCCATTTGCGACTAAAGCAACACGCATGAGCGCCCAGCCCTGTAATAATCCAACAACTCTGTCGCCCACAATCTAACCGAGAGCGTGTGCCCATCTCCCACACCGCCCGCTATGCGACCGGAAAACGATTGAAGTCGTATAATGGGAAGTCAGGCCTCGCTCGCTCATCCAAAATCTCGAAGCCATGATTACTCTGTCTCCAGAAGAACACGCGCGCTTTCTCGAACAGCTCCGCGGGTATCGAGTGGGGGAGTGGAACGCAAATCTAGGGCTCGAACAAAAATTTCGGTGCGCTTACTGCGACAAGTACTTTTTGGCATCCTTCGACAACTACAACTCCTGGCAATGGGATCATATAATTCCCCTTTCTCTCGACGGAGAACACAACTGCGAGAACATCGTCGTCTGCTGCAAGACCTGCAATTGGCTCAAGAATGCTTATGCCCCAAACGGCGTGACCAAGGCGGAGCGCGTGGCAGATGCCCGTCGCTATGTTCAGAAACGACGCTTGTGCTTCGAGGCCGAGGTGGCCGAAATCCGAGAGTTGTTTCGCAGGCTCCCAGGGTCGGACGAAACGGGCTTCGCCGAAAAAAAAAAATTGATTACCCCAGCTCCAGTCGATGAGTACATGCAGGAATTGCGGTCACACAATTAACTTTCGAACCATCGCAGGGAAAGTTATTCCATTGGGTTGCGCGTGCCAGTCGGAGCCCAAGTCGCGCATCGAAAGCCGTGAACCTTTTTGCCGACAAACGTCTTGTCCAAAATGTTACGATTCGGTCTTCTTTCTCCGCCATAACGGTGGCTCCGTCTGGCTGAACGAGCTGGGGTGGCCATGGCCCAAGCACGAGTGCTTTGTGGATGATCCCAACACCAAAGATTTTTCGAAACCCTTCGACCATGTGTTTGGTGCCAAAAACGCGCAACTCGCCCGCGTCCTCCGCTCAGAATGGTGGGAGTCCATCAAGCGGCGAGTCATAGTGTTCGAACTTCCATGTGGGAACCAGCCGCTCGTTTTTGGCATTGACCCAAATAATGAACCGAAATCCGAGACGGTCGGTTTGTTGAATCTGAAGCTCAGCACATTTACCCCCGCACTGGGAGGTGCCTTTCGACTTAAAGGCCGATATGACCCGTGTAAGTATTGCAGCGCATGGCTTGAGACCGTTGCGATGGCCGAGCATATAGCGAAGAATCATCCCGTTTGGACCTGTCCAATTTGCAAGATGACTGTTGAAGCACGATTCAGACGTGAGCATGAAGTCGTATTCAATTGCGCTAGGCCGCGTGGAAGGTGGCGGTAGGACTCCGGGACAGACCAACACTCGTGAAACGGCGGGGACCGACCGATTATTCTCCATGAGTGACCATACACTAGACCCAAAGCCCCAATCGAGAGGACGCCGCTGCGGGTGGATCGTGCTTGGGTGCTTGGTCTTCGGCATCCTGATGGGAGGACGGGCGGAGTTCCAGTCCGTCTGGGTGCGGAGTCTTGTGGCGGGATGTGCTGCTGCGATCCTGGCTCTTTGTATTTCCCAGGCGGGAACGAGGGGCGTGTGAGGCAGCTTGCGGCTCGAAACACGATTGAAGGAACGGCGGGGACAGACCGAAGGAACGGCGGGGACAAGGAACGGCGGGGACAAGGAACGGCGGGGACAGACCGATTATTCGCACGATCAACCCCGCCGCGACCCCGGCGAAGTCAGCCACCCCGGTGACAGCAGCAGCGGTGGCGAGTCCATCACCTCATCCTGCAGCTCGTCCTCCTCATCCAGCGATAGGTCCGAGTCATCCTCATCCTCCGTATAGTGGGAAGCCGACACGGACAGCCGGAAATAAGGACCAGCCCTCGCACTCGCTCGCCCACTACGCATGGAGCGCCGAGAGCATCCTGATATACGACTGGGCCCAGCCCGAGGAGGATTTCTCATTCGTATAGCTCAGGAGTTTGCGACGGCGGACGTAACAGATTCTCTGTAAATCGACTCCGAAACTCATAAAAAGCCGGCGTGTAGCATGGATATCCCACCACGAGGGGGAAAAAGTTCGTAACAGCCCAAGAAAGTTCTCGACCGAAACACCTGTTAAGCTACACCAATTCCATGCGCCCGACATCCGCTCACAGCAACCAATCCGATAGAGGAAGTTCACACATCTCACAGGCACCTGCTATCCGCCCGCAGAAAGTTTCCAGCCGTGTCGTGGGAAATTAGACGCTTCTACGCACTCTCCAGTTCAACGCGCCGAAAACTCGAACGCTAATATTATGCAACCCACAGTCAGAGCAGGTCTCATCGGAGCTATTGTCGGAGCTTTTGCACTTTTCACACTGTCCTACCTCATGCCATCCAGAGTTCAGGCAGCGGTTGCAG
>JAYSTZ010000661.1:0-2859 GCA_043719365.1 Verrucomicrobiaceae bacterium
GCGGCGGAGCTCTTTTCGAGTTTAAGTCCGCGGAGGCGATTCATGCGCGTCATCGCAGTCAGACAATTCAGTATCTGCTGCTTTTCGGGCTCGCTCATGCAAAGATTTTCAATGTTCGCAATGATGCGCTGGAGCATGAATTTGTGAACTGCACGAGCACGCTTGAAGAGCGGCGAAACTTCGCTTTGGATGATCGAGAGTTCGCCGCCGACACTATTGGGGCGCTTCGTTTTAAAGACGCGCTACTGGCTGTTTTGCGCGACTGGGGCACCGGGCTTGAGGTTGCCACTTACGAAGACGCAGTCATTCACCTCCTCGGCGGAGATGACTCCGTAGTCTCCGCCGTTCCCGTCTTCGGAAAGTCGGGACATATTGCCGATCAGCGAATGCGCCTCGCCGCCCCAAATGCAGCATTCAAAATCACATCGCTCGCACAAGGCGAGGAATCGTTCATCGCGCACTCCCGTCGAATCCTGACTCATACTTCGCTCGATTTCATCCACTGGGCCAACATCCACCAAAACACCGTTCGCTTCACCACACTCCGCAAATAAATCCTATTTTTATGCCATTCATTTTTATGCCAAAAAAACAACGCCTCATTCTCGCATCCCTCATCGCCTTTCTGCCGTTCACATCGCCAGCCATCGACCGCACCAAGCCGCCGACTCCCGGACCTGCTCCGGCTGCGGCATTTCCTGATTTCAAAGTCCGCACGCTGGAGAACGGACTGCGCGTCGTCGTCATCCCTGATGACCGCTCGCCGACGATTACGCTGCGCCTTGTCATCAAGGCAGGTTCTACGATGGACGGCGGCAGCGGGCTGAGCGGATTCACCGCTGGCATGCTCAATCGCGGCACCAAGACGCTCGACGCCGCGGCATTCGCGAATGCGATCGACTCCATCGGCGCGAAGCTCGAAGGCGGTGCGGGTGCCGACTCGATGAGTGTCAGCACGAGCGGACTCACCAAGTTCACCGACCGTTTGCTGGAGCTATTTGCCGACGCGCTGGTAAATCCGGTCTTCGCAGCGGAAGAGCTTGTGAAGGAGCAGCGCCGTGCGCTTTCCGGAATCGCTGCGTCAAAAAAGCAGCCTGCGTCGCTTGCCTCGAATCTCATGGGTAAAGTGATTTTCGGCGAGCACCCGTATGGCAGTTTCCCGACCGAGGAATCCGTGAAAGCTGTGACTCGCGACGCCATCGTGGACTTTCACAAAACGTGGATGGTTCCGAATAACTCCAGCCTCGTAATCGTTGGTGACGTGGAGCCCGACGCCATCGTGGCGAAAGTCGAAAAAGCGTTTGCGGATTGGAAAAAAAAGGACTTCCCAATGATTAAACAAGCCGCTCCGCCAGCGAGCGTGGGCGGTGTCACGGTGCATCTCGTGGACCGCCCCGAGAGCGTGCAGAGCAACATCATCGTCTGCCAGACAGCGCCCGGCCGCAACTTCCCCGACCTGCCGGAATTGAACGTAGTCAACTCGACGCTCGGCGGCGGATTCAGCGGAAGGCTCTTCCAAAATCTCCGCGAAAAACATGGCTATACGTACGGCAGTTCGAGTGCGTTCAACTATTACAAGCACGGCGGCTATTTCCAAGCTACCGCCGAGGCGCGCAACGAAGTCACCGCGCCCGCGATCAAAGAAATCCTCAACGAAATCGGACGCATTCGCACCGAGTCCGTCCCCTCCGACGAGCTTGAACTTCAGCGCCAGTACAACGTTGGCAACTACCTGCTGAGCCTCGAAAGTGCGAGCCGCATTGCCGCCCGCGTGCAGGACATCGAGCTCTACGGACTTCCCGCCGATTTCTACAAGACCTACGCCACGCGCATGAGCGCAGTCACACCCGAGTCCGCGCAGAAGCTTGCGCAAAAATACCTCAGCACCGAAAACGTCGCCATCGTCGTCGTCGGCAAAGCCGAGACCGTGAAGCCCGAGCTGGAAAAAATCGGGAAGGTGATTGTGTACGACGCGGATTTAAAGCCGGTGAAGTAAGCGCAGTATTCTAAACGCCCGTTACCGCCACCACGATGCTTCGCGTGTGCGGGGCGGAGCGATGCTCAAAGACGAAGATGCCCTGCCACGTTCCCAGCGTTAGTGCTCCGGCTGCAATCGGGATCGTCTCGGAAGTTCGCGTGAGCACCATGCGAATATGCGAGGGCATATCGTCCGGCCCTTCGGCAGTATGCACAAAATACTCGCTATCCTCGGGCACCAGTCGCTCAAAGAATTCATGCAAGTCGGTCCTCGCCGAACGATCTGCGTTTTCGTAAATGATGAGAGACGCGCTGGTGTGCTGGATAAAGACCGTCGCAGTCCCGGAGCGGATACCGCTTTCCCTCACGATACGCTCAACGACGTCGGTGATTTCGTAAGTTCCCTTGCCTCGGGTCGGGATGGTGAATGTGGCGGTGTGTGCGTGCATGCCGCGCGAATAGCATCGATTCAATTGGGAACAAGTCCCGAGGCGAACGGCTGCGAAAAATGGTTCTATTGAGGCGCTGCGGATTCCGGTGCAGGCTGGGACGAATCAAACTCCAGCACGACCCGCACGCCGGCGAAGCGCAGTCGCGCCCTCGGATGCGGCGGGCGTGTGAATCCGAATGCGGTGGTTTCTTTTGAGCCGTCAACAAACGACGGGCCGCGCAGGCGGGCGGTGGTGCGCGAGATTTCTTCGGCCTCTTCATCCGTTGCGTCCGAGACCCATTCGCTGGCGTTGCCGGAGATGTCGAACAGGCCGTTTGATTCTACGGGAAACGAACCCACGGGGGCGGTGTATATAAACGGATCCTCGGTCTCGAAGCTCGGCCAGATCGGCCGCCATTGCGGAGTCCGGACTTCGCGACCAGCGACGTTGC
>JAYSTZ010000662.1:0-2855 GCA_043719365.1 Verrucomicrobiaceae bacterium
CCGGGCGGTCGGTGACGTATGCGCCGTTTTTATCGGTCGCACCGATGACGTTTCCGCCGAGCACTCCTGCGCCGGCGAAGATCATCGAACCAGCGCGGCCCCAGTGGTCGCGGCCCGCGTCCTTGTTGATCCTCGGCGTGCGGCCAAATTCACCCATGCAAACCACGAGCGTGTCTTTCAGCGTGCCGCGTTCGTCCATGTCGCGGATAAAGCGCGCGAAGCTTTGGTCAAACTCGGGCATCTTTTTGTCGAGTCCCTCGAATATCTTTTTGTGATGATCCCAACCGCCGTAGTTCACGGTGACAAAGCGGACGCCGGACTCCACGAGTCGTCGCGACATCAGCAAGCTCTGTCCAAATTCCGAGCGACCATACTCGTCGCGGAGCTTCTCGTTTTCTTTCCCAATGTCGAACGCCGCCTGTGCTTCCGGAGCCAAAATCATCTGCGCGGCCTTTTGCGAAAATTCATCGTAAGTCGCGATCTGGTCGTTCGCGTGAACTTGCGCCTGAAGACTATCGACTGCTTGAAGCAATGTGCGACGCCGATCCTGCGTTTGCGCCGTCACGCTCGCAGGCTGCGAAAGATCGCGCACACGAAAGTCCTTCTCGTTTGGATTGCCGCATTTAAACGACTCGCTGCGCCCGCCGAGCCACACACTGCGGCCAAGCTCCCACGTAAAGGAAGGGTTCTTCGGAACTGCGACATACGGCGGCACTGTGCCGCTAAATCCCGTCTCGTGCGCGACCACTGCTCCGATTGCCGGGTGGTCTCCAAACGCCGAGCCAAAGCGCCCGCTGAGCACCCAGTTCGTCGCCGTTTCATGATGATCGTTCTCGTGCGAGCCGCTGCGGACGAGCGCAACTTTGTCCATCACTTTGGCCATGTTCGGGAGAAGCTCGGTCACGTTCAGCCCCGGCACATTCGTCGCGATGGATTTGTATTTCCCTCGGATTTCCTCCACCGCTTCCGGCTTTGGATCGAATGAGTCGTGGTGCGAAATTCCGCCGCCGAGATAAACAAGGATGACCGACTTCGCCCGCGCTTTGCTCCCCGTGGCCTTCTCGGAAGCGAGCAATTGCGGCAACGAAAGCCCCAACGGAGCGAGCGCACCGATGCGCAGAAAATCGCGGCGCGAAAGGCCGGAGCAGAGCCGGTGACGGGTTGGCGAGAGTGAGAAGTCGAGCATGGTGGTCAGTGGTTAAAAGCGAATTCCTTGGCGTTGAGCAGCGCCCAAAAAACATCGGCAAATGCAGCAGTGCGTTCCTGCGGCGTGCTCGCGGCGAGCTGCGGGCGAATCGCAAAAAACTCCGCATCCGTCGCCTTGCGCTGCATCGAGAGCGCAAACAAAGCATCCGTCGCCGCGCGGTCATCGGCGTCTTTCAGAACGGCAGACATGCGCCCATCGCCCGACGCGATCTGCCGCTGGATTTCGTCGCCATTGTGCAAATGGAGCAACTGCGGAAGCGTCACCTCCCCTTTCCGCTCGCAAGCACACGCAGTCACACGATCGCTGCGCCCGAAGAGTGACAGAAAGTAAGAGCCCACTTGCGGATCGGGCAACTGGATCGCACGAAGTCCGAGCGGATAGCCGTCGAATTTCGTCGGCACGCCGGTCGCGGAAGCAATCGCGTCGCTCAACACCTCCGCCGGCAGACGGCGCGCATAGTAGTGCGAGTAAAAGCGCGTCTCGGTTTCGTTGCCGGCGAGTGTCTGCGACGAGAGACCGTAGGCGCGGCTTGTAAGAATGAGCCGCATGACGTGGCGGAGGTCGAAGTTCGTCTTGCGAAATTCGCCATTCAGCACCGCCCACAACTCGCCGTTGCTTGGCGGATTGCTCGGACGCAAATCGTCCACTGACTCCACGAGCCCCGTTCCGAAAAAGTGCTTCCAAACGCGGTTCGCCATCGCGCCGCTGAATTGCTCCGAGCCCAGCATCCATTCAACAAACTGCTCCCGTGCGTCCCGACCGGGCTCGGGCTTCCAAACAGCGCGGTCGAGCGTCTGCGGCGCGAGCTTCAAATTGGTGCGCGGCTGAAAAGCTTCCGGCGGCTTGGCCTGCGCTTCCGCAAATTGCTTCGTGGATTCGACGACTTTCTTTCCACGCTCTTCGATCTGCTTCTTGATTTCTTCGCACGTCATCTTCCCGCTCGCGGCGAATTCTGCGGATGAAATTTCTGCGAGCTTTGCTTCCGCTTCGGTCACACGTTTTTGCGCTTCGCGTTCATCGCGCGTCATCAACTCCAGTTCTGTCAGCCCCGACTCGGGCTTCACGCGCTTCATCGACACCTTTCCGAAAAACGCGGCGAAGTGGTAAAAGTCGTCCTGCGTGTAACGCTCCAGTGGATGATTGTGGCAGCGCGCGCAGCCGATTCGCGTGCCGAGAAAACTCTGGGCCACCGAATCCGGCAGCTCACTTTCCTCCACGCGATTCATCTCGCCCACGACCGTCGTGAAATAGCCCACCGCCGGTTGCGCCACGACATCCCCCTTCGCCAGCAACACGTCCCGCGAAATATCCGCCCACGATTTCCCGGCGGCGAGTTCCCCGCGCAGCCACGAGTGGAACGACCGCACGCCCTTCACCCCGCGCACATCGTGGTCGCGTTCGCGGCGGTTTTGCAGGATGTCGGCGATTTGCAGCGTCCAGTAGTCCAGCCACTCCGGCCGCTCCACCAATTCCGCAGCAAGCCGCTCGCGCTTGTCCGGCGCGGCATCCGCCACGAATGACTCGACCTCCGCGTTCGACGGCAGCGTTCCGATCGTATCGAGATACGCACGGCGAACAAACGACCGGTCGTCCGCTGCCGGCGATGGCGGGATGCGCAAATCGGCGAGCTTCTTAAAAATCGGACCAT
>JAYSTZ010000663.1:0-2853 GCA_043719365.1 Verrucomicrobiaceae bacterium
GATATCGCCCGACATCTTCACCGGAATGTCCATGCCAAGCTGCACGGCGTCCGTGAGTGCCAACTCGATTTGCGTCAAATTCCGGCAAGGGCCAAGAATGCGGAGATTCGGAATCACGCGCCGACGCGGCCCGATAAGTGTCACGGTCTGTTCCGCCGCAAATTGCCCTTCCTGATAGAGCATCTTGTGAACGGTAAGTTTCGCACCTGGGCCGAAAAGCGTCTCCAGATTCTGCGGAGAAATGTGCATGTGCCGCGCCGAGCTGCTCACCTTGAGCTGAGGAGTCGGTCCCGCCGGAACCTGATGCCCAATTTGCCGAAACAGCGTCGAACGGACGAGTTCTTCAACAACAGAGCGGCTTGGATTAAGAGTTACGGACATTTATTTAAATGACGGATGGCAGTCATATAAAAAACGCCCCGACCGTCAATAAAAAAGTTCAGCATTTTTAAGACCACAGTCAGTCATAAAGAAAAATCGTCCCCTGCCCTCTTCGATTTGGGTCCACTCTCCCAGCTTGCAAAATGAATGATATTTTTGTTCCGCCACAGATGACTTCCCGCTACGTGAGTAGTCCGTGAAAACACCACTCTTCCTTCTCGCCAGCTCCGTCGCGATTTTTGCGCAAGCCCCGATTTTGCCCGTTGGGGCCGACGGAAAACCGCTGAATCTCGGTTTTGAAAGCGGCACGCTTGCCGACTGGACGGCCACCGGAACCGCTTTCGACAAACAGCCCGTCAAAGGTGACTTGGTGGCAACGCGGCGGACGGATATGAAGAGCAACCATGTCGGCCAGTATTGGATTGGCGGTTTCGAAATGCAGCAAAACGACAAGGGGACCGGCACTCTGACGTCTTCAACATTTAAAGTCACGCAACCGTGGGCAAGCTTCCTTGTCGCGGGCGGCGAGACGGAAAAAACCCGCGTGGACATTGTGACCAAGGACGATGGAAAGGTGATTCACACGGCACACAGCGACCAACGTGAAAACCTCGGGCGCTCGGTCGCGGATCTTCGGAAATTCGCGGGGCGGGAGATTTTTATTCGGCTGGTGGATGAGCACACGGAGCATTGGGGGCACTTGAATTTCGACGACTTCGTTTTTCACTCCGATGAGCCGAAATTCCCCTCTGCGCAAAAGACACAAGCCGCGCTCGTCGCCGATGCCGTCCCAAACGCAGGGCTAAAACCCGAGCAAGTTCCCGGAGCTGCGACCGTGCCGGAGGGCTACGAACTAAAGGTTTTCGCCGCGGAGCCGGACATCGTGAATCCCATCGCGTTTTGCCTCGATGATCGAGGGCGAGCATGGGTTGTCGAAGGAATGACCTATCCGATCCGGGCCAAGGAAGGCGAAGGCAAGGATCGCGTGCTCATTTTTGAAGACACAGACGGCGACCATAAATTCGACAAGCGAACGGTCTTCACGGACAAGCTCAACCTCGTAAGCGGTATCGAAGTGGGCCACGGCGGCGTGTGGCTCGGAGCCGCACCGTATCTGTATTTCGTGCCGGTGGAAAATTGGGACGCGCCGAAGCCTGCGGGCGAACCAAAAGTGCTGCTCGATGGATGGGGCTACAACGATACGCACGAGACGCTCAACACCTTTCACTGGGGCCCAGACGGCTGGCTCTACGGATGCCACGGAGTCTTCGTGAACAGTAACGTCGGCAAGCCCGGCACTCCCGACGCCCAACGCACGAAAATCAATGCCGGCGTGTGGCGCTTCCAGCCCGAACAGCAGAAATTCGAAGTCTTCGCGAACGGCACCAGCAACCCTTGGGGAATGGATTGGAATGCTGACGGCGAGCTATTCATTGAGGCATGTGTGATTCCGCATCTCTTCCACATTTTCGACGGCGGACGCTACGAGCGGCAGGCGGGACAGCACTTCAACCCGAACACCTACGACGACATCAAAACCATCGCCGACCACCGCCACTACCTCGGCGCAAATCCGCACGGTGGAAACGGAAAATCCGACACCGCGGGCGGCGGTCACGCGCACGCCGGACTAGCCATTTTGCAGCACCCTTCGTGGCCTGCGAATTTGCGCGGCGGAGTCATCATGGGGAACATCCACGGCTCCCGTATCAACATGGACATCTTAGAGCAAAAAGGGAGCGGCTACATCGGGCACCACGGCGCGGACTTCATCAACTTCAACGACAAAGCCAGCCAGATCGTCGATATCCGCGAAGACCGCGACGGAAGCGTTTGGATGATCGATTGGTATGATCTCAATCAATGCCACCGCCCACAAAAAGAGGCGCACGATTTCACTACGGGGCGCATCCTGAAACTGGTCAAAAAGGACTCCAAAGCGACAAACACCGCAGAACGCCCGGCCCCACCCGCGAAGGTGATCGTCGCCGATGCAGAGGCAGCAGCCAAAGCCGCAACTCCGGGAGGGACCGCGTTCGGGCGTCGCGCTGCTGCGAGCCTTTGCCAGCGTTTAACGATCGAACAGCGCAAGCCTATCGTGCTCGCCCTGCTTGCCCACGAGGAAGACAAGGATGACCACAATCTCCCGCTGATGTTCTGGTATGCCGCCGAGCCCATCGTTGCGGTCGATCCCGTATGGGCGACTGAAGCGCTCACCGTCTGCAAGATCCCGAAAGTGACCGAATTCATCGCCCGGCGCATGGCGACGAAATAGCGGAACCAATCAAGGGCGAATGCTGGATGGATTCACAACTCGAGCGTCGGTGAAAGTGGCTCGGTGATGTCGGGTGTGATTAAAAATGGAATGGCGCGAAGCGCAAAGTAGCCCGCGAGTCCCTTCGCGGCTGAATATTACTCGCGAAGCGACCAATCAATTGAAGTGCCGCTTCGCGGGAGTCGTAAAGCCGCGAA
>JAYSTZ010000664.1:0-2852 GCA_043719365.1 Verrucomicrobiaceae bacterium
ACTCCCCGAGCAGCCCACTCGCCTGTGACACTGATGATTTGCAGCGGCGCTTCCGCCTTCGCCTGCAAATTGCGGGAGGCTCCGAGATACCAGCCGTTGCTCGCTTTTCCGCCGCTGACCTTGATGGCGATGTCGCGTGCCTCGTCACGAATGCGTAGCGAATAATCGCCGGGAGCAAGGTCTTTAATGACGAAAAAGCCGTCGTCCATTTGCACCTTCGCACCGTGGTCGGCGGTGAAAGTGCCTGCGTGAACTTCTAAAAGAGAAACCTGCTCGCGAAAGGTGGCGCCTAGCATTTTCGCCCGATACTGCGGAGGCAGTGGGACTCGCACCACCTGCCCCGCGCCCGTGTTGATGGACGCTTCCCACGTCCGCTCAAAGCTGTCCAGCTCCCACCGAGCATCGCGGCCGTTCGGCGCTTTGGCGTGGAAACTCTTGATGGACGCCAGCGCACCCAGCGCCACGCGGCCTTTCTCGTCCGTCTTCAGAGCGATGCTCTGCGTGCGGGTGAAGCCGTGGTGCTTGAACGTGAAGACGATCTGTTGGTCCGCGATGGGCTCACCGTTCTTGCCGAACAGCTCGTAAATGTAATCGCCGCCGAACTTCGAGAGATGCCCGTCGTTCGTCGCGTCGGTCTTGTCCATGCCGTTCACGTTCCACGAGTGCGTCGCGGAGACTGCGCGTTTTTCGCCGCCGTTGCTGAGCACTTCCACCTTGCCTTCTAGGAGGGCGGTGAGCGTCGCCAGCCGCTCGGGCACGGTGATTTCCTGCGTGAGGATGGAGCCCGCACTGAGCTTCAGGTCCTTGAATTCCTTGGTCGTCTTGATGCCGTCATGCGTGGTCGATGTGACCGTGAGCTTTGTGTCCTTCAGCATCTCCGGCGCAAGGTGCGACTCGCCGAGCATGATGGCCACGCGCACGCCGAGCGTTGCTGAGCGGCGCGCAAGCAGTTGCTCGCGCTCGATGTGAAACTGCGCGTCCAGCAAATGTGCCTCCGCGTGATGCTCAAACTGCGTGAGCGTCGCAAACGTCCCCGCCGGGTCGCTCACGATGAGCTGCTTCGCGCCCGGCTGCGCGGTAAATGGAACGACAATCCGCGAGCCGAGTTTTTCATCCGGCACGAGCTTGCGGCCATCCAGCCAAACGACCGCGTCTTTTACCTGCTCGCCCTTTTCATCGAGCACCGTCAGCAGATCACCTCCCGGCGAAACCGTCTGCAAGACCTGCCACTGGCCAACGCGAACAAGCGCACGACTGCTGCGTCCGCCGCCGATAAATTCGACAATCCACGCGCCCCGCCGACCTTTGAGTTCGGGGAAAGTGAACGCTTTTGTCGTGCGCACAAACGGCCCGCCATCGAATACTTCCGTGCGCTCGCTGTTCGCCACGAGACCGTCGAGATTCATGTCTGTGTTGAGCTGACGCTTTTGCGACTGGAAGAAATTCAGCGCATTCAGCTCGTAGATTTTCACGATGACCTTTGGCGTGTTCTTCAGCGTGACGTCAAATTTCACCTCATCGCCCGGCGCGAACTGCTCGGCATTCGTCCGCGGGAACTCGATGTCCACGCGATCTTTGAGCTGCTGGAAAGCCTGTGGTGAGAGCAGCGAGGCCCAGTTCTCCGCCTTGCCGTAGCCCGCCGTGATCAGTGCCTCGGCGAGCACCGGTTTGAGCCACGTATCGCGGACATACTCCATGTACGGCTCGTCCATCCTCGTTGCGCTCTTTGCGTCGCCGAGCGTAGCCGCACGCTGCTGGAAGATATGGATGAAATAGTCGCGCACGAGTTCCTCATCGTTGCCGATAGGCCGCGGCCTCAGTAGCGGTTCGGCGAGGTTCGCGTTTACATCCCAAAGTCCCACTTTCTCGCGCTGAGTCTCCAGCCACTTCGGATTCACAAAGCCCGAGCTGCGGGGCAATTTGAGATACTCGACGAAGCGCGCCTGATCATAGATGCCCTTCTTCCGATCATGCTCCAGCCGCCGAAATAGAATGTGCGCCTTCACCGTATTGAACGCATTCGGCAGCGTCTTCGCATACGCCCAGACCCGCTCCAGCCACGCCTCGCGCTCCGCAGAGTCCTGCTCGATATCGACATCCGCGCCCGGTGCGAGCTTGCGGAGTTTGGTGAAAACGAACGCTTCTTCTGTGGCGAGACGCGGGATGAGTTTCGCCAGCGCATCGAGCTGCTCGGGCAACAGCGCTTTGTGAATGGCAAACTGCCCAAACCCCGAAGATTCCTTCATTTTGAGCTCCGCCGCGATGAACTCCACAAGGTTCGCCACGTCAGGCCGCGTGAGCTTTCCGAGCGCAGCGCGGTGCTGTTGCTGCGTGAGCGGCATCTTTGCAATCACGAGCGACTCCACCGCTTCCACCGATAGCGATTGCAGTCCGGGATCGTTCGCGAGTGTGTCCTTCAAAAAAACCTCTCGCGCCACGCGAGCCGCATCAAGAGCGACCGGCAGATTCGGCTTTTGGTCCCGCGCTTCCTGCTGGTGATTAAACTGCACGCCGAGCCGTTCTTTCAAATAAGCGAGCGTCGCCTTAGGGGTCGCATCGTAGTCGAGCAGCGCTTCACGGTTGAGGATGATTCGGCGTCGCGCGTTCTCGTTCGGCGAGCGGTCCGACCAGGCCTTCAGGATTTCCGCGAGCTTCGCTTCGTTGCGCGTGTTTTGATAATGAAGCGCGTGGAAGAAGTAAAAATCCTCGGAGCCGGGAACGAGTTCCGAGAGCGCTTTTTCGCGATCCGCAGCGAGGGCGAATTTTTCGATAAAGCCGACTTCATTCTCCGCCCAAGAGAGCGTCGGAAAGGTGAGGACCGCAATAAGAGCGGCTGCGGACTGGAAGCGAGT
>JAYSTZ010000665.1:0-6625 GCA_043719365.1 Verrucomicrobiaceae bacterium
CACGATAATCTCGGTGTCGCGCTGCGGGAAAAGGGGCTGCTGGATGAAGCAGAGAGCGCTTGCCGCCGGGCCGTGGCGCTCAATCCGCAGCGTCCAGAATCGCACAACAATCTCGGCAATGCGCTGTATGACAAGCGCCGGTTTAATGAGGCGATTGCTGCCTATCGTGCGGCGCTGGAACTGCGGCCGAATTTTGCACAGGCTTACAACAATCTCGGCATCGCGCTGAAAGCCAATGGCTCTGCGGATGCGGCGATCGGGGCGTTCCGCGCGGCAGTGGAGCGCAAGCCGGATTACGCGGAGGCTTTCTACAATCTTGGCACAGCGCTAAAGGACACGGGACGGACGGAGGAAGCGGCGGCGACATTTCGCAAGGCGTTGGAATTCAAGCCGGATTCGCCCGACTGGCAGTATGTGCTTTCGGCGCTGTGCGGCGACAGTTCTGCACGCACGAGTCCGCCCGGATATGTGCGGAGTCTGTTTGATCAATACGCGCATCGCTTCGACGAGCATCTCGTCGGGAAGCTCGACTACCATGTGCCGGAGCTATTCCGCGAAGTCGTCGCAGCGGCGGCACCGGACAGGCAATTCGACATTCTGGATCTCGGTTGCGGGACCGGGCTATGCGGCGTGGTCTTTCGCACGCTCTCCCGGAAAATGGTGGGTGTGGATCTTTCTCCGGCGATGATTGCGAGAGCGGAGTCGCGGGGAGTTTACGACCGGCTCGTGACGGGCGAGCTGACCGAGACGATGCGGGAGAATGGGGAGTTCGACCTGATTCTCGCGGGAGATGTGTTCGTTTACGTGGGCGACCTGGCGGAGGTCTTCGAGGGAGCCGCGCGCACTTTGCGGAGTGGCGGGTTGTTCGCATTCTCGCTGGAACGCCACGACGGCGAAGGCTTCGTGCTACGCCCCAGCGCGCGTTTCGCGCATTCGCTCGGACACATTCGCGAACTCTCGAAGCTCCATGGTTTTGCAGAGCTCCAAGTGCGTGAAATCGCCGTACGGAAAGAAGCCGCGGACACCGTAGCGGGCTGGCTCGTGCTGCTGGAGAAGCGGGCGTCTGCCGATTAACGTTTTACCGCTTTGAAGATCAGCACGTGACCGAACTTCCCGCTCTCCAAATGTAGCTCGCCTTGGGAGTCGGTTGGCAGCGGTTGCGCCGGGACGATCTCCTTGTCCTTCGCGGCCACGCTCACTTTCTCGGTACGGACGGTGACGACGATCCGTCCGGTTGCCTGCAATTCAGGCAGTCCGAGGCCGGTGAAAAGCGCACCGACGGATACAGTATCCCGCGCGTCCACGCTGGCGATGAATTCGCCTTTGGGAAGAGACAATTCCTTTCGCTCGGTGATGTAGTCCGTCGTCATCGCCTCCGGCAAAAGCGGGACGAGGTGCTTCGGTGCGAGTTCAGGATCGGGCTCAAGTTCCTGAATGCGCATGCTCCGAAACTCCACCGGCGCGCCCTCGCTCTCGATGCTCATGTAGCCTTTGCGCGGTGAGACACGATGCAGCGTGGTGGCGAGTGTGCCGTTCACTTCGTTCTGGATCATGCCGTCCATGCAAGTGAGCCGGATGCGGTTCCAATCGCCGGTTTTGCTGCCATGGAATGCGACGGGCATGGAACGAATTCCGCAGGAATCCGAGCGGCCAAACCGCGGGTCGGGAATCGCCGTCGAGATCGATCCCGGCAGCGTAAAGATGTCGCCGTGGCTCGTGTACCACGAGCCGTTGCCGAGATTGCACACCTGAATCTCGTAGCCCTCGCGAGGAAACGGTCCGCCAAATGCCGGCAATGCACTGTGCCGGACCAGCACGCCGGAATTCCCGCTCGTGCCTTTTCCCCCGCCCGCGCTCGGTGCCTCGGTGAGATGCCGCCACTCGTATTCGAGCACGAAGTTTTCGTATGCCTTCATCGACCGGATGACGCCGGTCGGGCCGCGCGCGATGTGCAGGACGAACTCGCCAGGCCGATCGGGATTCGGTGTCGTCGAGAGATGCGGCGCTTTGACGGACATGCTCATGCCCGTCCACTTCTCGTCGAGTGCTCCTGTGAAAAGGCTCTCCCACTTTTCACCATAAGGCTTCGGCGGAGGAAATTGCCCGTCAACCGGCTCTTCGGCAAAGGCTGCGAGCGTGGAGAAGAACAAAGAGGCGATGAGACGCTGGTGAAGTTTCATGCGCACGGTGTAGCAACGAGGGAGACGATGTTCAACACGAACACCAACGCCCTTTTTCCCGCGCCCGGAGTGGATAGGCAAAATAATGTTTGACGGAATAGACTGACCGGTCTATTCCTGCCGTCACATGAGCGACCGGACAGCACACACGACAACCAAAGAGCGCATCCTTGATGCAGCCGAGGATCTCATGCTGGAGAAAAGTTTTCACTCCGTGGGACTAAACGAAATCCTAACCACGGTGAACGTTCCGAAAGGAAGTTTCTACCATCACTTTACATCGAAAGAACAGTTTGGCGTGGAGTTACTCCGGCATTACATGAACCAGGCCTACGAACACAAAGCCGCGTGGTTGCAAGACCGCACGCAGTTCCCTGATGCATTGGAGCGCATCCTTGGCTACATGGAAGGCGGGATGTCGAAGTTCGTGGAAAATGGCTGTCGGCCGATTTGTCTGGTCGTCAAGCTCGTCGGTGAAGTCGCGACATTTTCCGACGGGATGCGGCAGGAACTAGCGGACGGTTTCGCGAAATGGGACCGCCTGGCAGCCGCGACGATTCGAGAGGGGCAGAAGCAGGGAAGCATCAATCGCAATCTCGATATCGAGGAGGCCGTCGTGGTACTCGGTTCCGTGTGGCTCGGAGCAATGCTGCGGGCTCAGGTGATGAAGAATATACGTCCCATGCGACAGGCGCTGACGTTTTTACGCGGACACTTGGCGGCCTGATTACATTTTTTTGACACCACACAGACCGACCGGTCTAATTTTATCAAGTTTTATCCTATGAGCATTCTCAATTTTCACCCTCCCGCAGCGGAATCCCACATACCCACAGTGGCGTTGCTCTCACGAGTCCTGCGCGGACACCTCCTCCACCGGTATCGCGGCGCGCTTCCTATGCACGAGCTGCACCGCATTTTTGAGGAAACGGAACGACTGGCGGAAGAATCGGGATTCCCACACCTCGTCCTTCCATTACTCGCGGAGGAACGTCTCCGGCTTGCCGCCGACGACATGATGCCCGTCGAGGGCGTATTGGTCGCAGCATAAAGGGAGTAGCCATATTTTCAAATTTTCAAACCAAACAATATGAATCAACGAAGCAGTCTCTTTAACCCTCTCAAGCTAGGCGCACTCACTCTGCCGAACCGCATCATCATGGCCCCATTGACGCGTAGCCGCGCCGACGACGGGCACGTGCCGTCGGACCTCATGGCCGAGTACTATGCGCAGCGAGCCACGGCCGGACTGATCGTCGCCGAGGCCACGATGGTGATGGAGGGAAACTCCGCGTTCTGGCGGGAACCGGGCATCTACTCGGACGCGCAGGTTGCCGGATGGCGCAAGATTACGGATGCGGTCCATGCAAAAGGCGGACTCATCTTCCTGCAACTCTGGCATGGCGGACGGGCGACGCATCCGCTCCTCAACAACGGGCAGCAACCCGTGGCTCCCAGCGCGATTGCTATCGAAGGCGACGAAGTCCACACGCCGGAGGGCAAGAAGCCGTATGTGATTCCACGCGAATTGCGCGATGACGAACTGCCCGGAATCGTGGAGGGCTTCCGCAATGCGGCACAGAATGCGAGGGCGGCGGGCTTTGACGGCGTAGAAGTACACGGCGCAAACGGATACTTGCTCGACGAATTCCTGCGGGACGGCGCTAACAAGCGCACGGGTGATTACGGCGGACCGATCGAGAACCGCGCACGCCTTTTACTCGAGGCGACGGATGCTGCGATTTCGGTATGGGGCGCGGACCGCGTCGGTGTCCGCATTTCGCCGCTCAATAGCTTCAATTCAATGAGCGACAGCGACCCCGTAGGAGTGACCTCCTACGTGGCCGCCCAACTCGCCAAGCGAGGCGTCGCTTATTTGCACCTCATGCGCGCCGATTTCTTCGGCGTGCAGCAGGGCGACGTCGTTAGCCCCGCGCGCGCAGCATTTCCGGGAGTGCTCATCGGCAACATGGGCTACTCCCCTTCCGACGCAGCGGAGTCCGTAGCTGCCGGGATGCTCGACGCGGTCGCATTTGGGCACCACTACGTCAGCAATCCCGACCTCGTGGAACGTGTGCGCATTGGTGCTGCATTCGCGGAACCGGACGCTGCAACCTTCTACTCGCAGGGCCCGGCGGGTTATACGGACTATGCCACACTCTAAAACCGCGCGTTGTATTTTATGAAATCGATATCCATCGCACTCAGCGCGCTCGCGCTGATGTTTCTCCCGGGATGCAAGCGCCCTGCGCCTCCCCAGATGCATATGCCGCCGCCAAACGTCACCGTCGCGAAGCCCGAGCAGCGCAAGATCGTGGAGTGGGACCAATACACGGGCCGCCTCGAAGCGAAAGAAACCGTGGAGATTCGCCCGCGCGTCAGCGGCTGGCTGGACTCCATTCACTTCGTGGAGGGCAAGGACGTGAAAGAAGGCGACCTTCTTTTCACCATCGATCCGCGTCCCTACCGTATGGCGGCAGACCGCGCAGATGCGGAGTTCCTACGGTCGCAGAGTCGCGAGACGCAGACGCAAAGCGAGTTCGCCCGCGTCAAAAAGCTCGTGGAGTCACGCGCGATTTCGGAAGAGGACTTCGATGCGCGAGGCAAGGCGTTCGCCGAGGCGAAGTCGTCGGCGCTCGCCTCAAAAGCGGCGCTAGATATGGCGAAGCTCGACCTCGCTTTCACGGAAGTTCGCGCGCCAATTAGCGGACGTATCAGCCGCGCCCTGGTGACGAAGGGAAACCTCGTCTCTTCGGGCGTAGCGGGCTCGGGCTCCACGCTCCTCACCACCCTCGTCTCGACTTCGCCGATTTACCTGTACGTCGATGTCGATGAAGCCTCGTCGCTTCGTTACCGCCGGCTGTTCGCAGAAGGCAAGCGCGCGAGCGCAATCGAGTCGCGCATCCCGTGTGAAATGGCCCTCGGCGACGAACAAGGGTGGCCGCACAAAGGTGTCGTGGATTTCGTGGACAATCGCGTGGACCCAAATACCGGCACCATCCGAGCGCGCGCAGTTTTTGAAGTCGAAGGCCGCCCTCTCGCACCGGGATTCTTCGCAAAGCTCCGCGTGCCCGGCAGTGAGGAATACACAGCCGTGCTCATCCCCGAGAGCTGCATCGGCAGCGATCAGGCAAATCGCTTCGTCTTTATCGTGAACGCGAAAGGTATCGCCGAAGTGCGGCCCGTGAAACTCGGTGCCGTGTACGAGGGAATGCGCGTTGTTCGTGAGGGGCTGAAGGGCGATGAAGATGTGATCGTCAATGGTCAGGCTCGGGTGCGTCCGGGAATCCCCGTGAACGTAGGAAAGGACGGGAAATAAGCCATGAGATTTGCGCATTTTTTCATCAGCCGTCCGATCTTCGCGTCGGTGCTCTCCATCGTGATTTTTCTCGTGGGACTCATCGCGATGAACCGGCTTCCGGTCAGCGAGTATCCTGAAGTCGCGCCTCCGCAAATCGTGGTCCGCGCGATCTATCCGGGAGCAAATCCAAAGACGATCTCCGAGACCGTTGCAGTGCCGCTGGAGCAAAGCGTCAATGGCGTGGAGAACTCCCTCTACATGGCGTCTCAGGCCACGGGCGATGGTGTGATGACACTCACGGTTACATTCAAACTCGGCACCGACATCGATAAGGCGCAGGTGCAGGTGCAGAACCGCGTCTCGCAAGCATTGCCGAAGCTTCCCGAGGAAGTGCGGCGGCTAGGCGTGACTACAATCAAGTCGTCTCCAGACCTCACCATGGTCGTTCACCTCTTCTCGCCGGACGGCCGTTACGACGACGTCTATGTGCGCAACTACGCAACGCTCCAGGTGAAGGACTCGCTTGCTCGAATCGCCGGCGTCGGACAAGTGCAGGTCTTCGGCTCCGGCGACTACGCTATGCGGGTTTGGCTCGACCCAGATAAAGTCGCCTCGCGAAACATGAACGCCGGCGATGTCATCGCGGCAATTCGCGAGCAAAACGTGCAAGTCGCAGCCGGCGCTGTCGGACAACAGCCCGTCAGTTCACCAGTCGCCTTCGAGCTTCAAATCAACGCCAAAGGCCGTCTCGTCACCGAGGAGGAGTTCGAGAACATCGTCATCAAAACCGGTGCGAACGGCGAGAAAGTCCTACTCAAGGAAGTCGCGCGTGTTGAGCTGGGCGCAGGCGAATTCGCCCTCCGTTCGCTGCTCAACAACAAATCGGCAGTCGCACTTCCCGTCTTCCAGCAACCAGGAAGCAACGCGCTGAATCTATCGGCAGACGTCCGCAAAACGATGGAGGAAATGAAGGCGAATTTTCCACCCGGCCTAGACTACGCTGTTGTTTACGACCCGACCGTTTTCGTCCGCAAGAGCATCGACGCCGTCATCGTGACCCTGCTCGAAGCAATCGTGCTCGTGGTGATTGTTGTGCTCCTGTTTTTGCAGACGTGGCGCGCGAGCATCATCCCGCTGGCTGCGG
>JAYSTZ010000666.1:0-6588 GCA_043719365.1 Verrucomicrobiaceae bacterium
CCGCATCTACCGTCTGCTGCCCGACGACGCACCACCCGCCGCAGCCCCACGGATGCTCGATGAAACGCCCGAGCAACTCGTGGCGCATCTGGCAAATCCAACCGGCTGGTGGCGCGACACCGCGCAAGCGCTCATCGTTTCACGCGGCGATAGATTGGCCGTCGCGGCGCTGGAGAAAATGGCCACGTCGCACGAGTCGGCAGACGCTCGTATCCACGCGCTGTGGTCGCTGCAAGGCCTCGGTGCGCTGACCAAGGAAGCCATCCTCTCCTCGCTAAAGAACCCGCAACCGCGAGTCCGCCGCGCCGCAGTGCAGCTCGCCGAGCCGCATCTCATTGCGCGCGACGCAGCGATCCCCGCCGCGCTCACCGCATTGGCCGCGGACCCAGACGCGCAAGTGGCCACACAAGTCTTCCTCGCATTCAGGGCCGCTGCGCAGACGGGAGCAGCGCAAATGCCCGCCGCATTTCTCAATACGCAGCGTCCGCTCCCGCTCGTCGCAAAACTCATCGAGCGCGACCAGAACGACAAGGGCCTCGGCAAGCTCGGCGACTCCGCAAAGAAAGGCCGACTCGTGTACGAGACGCTGTGCATCGCCTGCCACGGCCCCGACGCCAACGGCGTGCGCATCGCCGACAAACTCATGGCCCCGCAGCTCACGAAATCCGCGTGGTTTGCCAAC
Source organism: Verrucomicrobiaceae bacterium (assembly GCA_043719365.1). Lineage (GTDB taxonomy): Bacteria > Verrucomicrobiota > Verrucomicrobiia > Chthoniobacterales > Chthoniobacteraceae > SXWH01. The sequence continues at coordinate 683 of JAYSTZ010000666.1, forward strand.
GGCGGTAATGTCCCCATCCTCGCCCGCGTGCTTCTCAAGGGCCAGACCGGCCCCATCGAAGGCGTGAGCTACGGCGAAGGCCTCATGCCGCCCGTGGAGAAATCCCACACCGACGAGCAGATCGCGCAGGTTCTCAGCTACATCGGCGAACGCTGGCACGGATGGAAAAGCCCCGCATCCCCGAGTGACATCACGCGGGTCCGCGAAGAAGTAAAATCCCGCACCTCGCCATGGACGCATGAAGAATTGAAAGTAGTGAAGTGATACTCACTCCGAAAGTGAAACGGAGGCGCTCAACGTGAAGCGTTGCTCTGCCGGGGCTTTGATCGCCCTCGCTGCACGGTCGCGGAAATCGGTCCATTCCGAAAGCTTTGTGTAAGAGTCCGCACTGCCCCCGCCGCCGACCGACTGACCGCCTCCTTTAAACCGAATACTCTGGCTCATGTTCCTCCCTGCATTCTTGCCGGGCTCGCCGCTCTTCAGGCTGACAAGAACGACTATTCCCGTCGCATCGCCTTCGCGGCAGACCGAGACGCTAAGTTCCTTCGTATGCGGCAGCGGCTTTCGTGCGTAGTCGATAAGAAGCTGGACGATCAAATCCGGGTCAATTTTCCGATCCCTCCATCCGTCGATCCGCTTTTTAAATGCCGGGTTCGGTGCAGCAGGGCCGTGCAGCCACTCAATCGCAGTTACGAAATTGGCTTTGGTTGCGGTGACTTTTGGGTTCTCGGGCGGAGAAGGCAACTCGCTCGCACCCGACTCGCGACGATGAACGTTCACCATCGCAATACGGTTCCGGTGCTGCGTTTGTTCAGAGGCTTCGGAGTCGAACGGGAACTCCTTCGGCCAATGCGCATTGAGAGCTGTCGCTATGGCAACCGAGTAAGCCGAGTCAGCAGGCATTTTCGGAACCCCTCCACGGAGATCCATCGTTTTCTCCAGGGCATTGAGCAGGATTTCGCGAATCAATACCCTGATTGTCGCGTCCGTGGGTCTTTGCACGACCGTATCCACGGCGAAGTCCCTTTCCCCGAATGCGTTCGCCAAATATCCATGGACTTCTTTTGGGAAATCGTCCCATGCGGACAGCAGGCTTTTTATGGAGTCTGGAGAATTTCCGTTCACAAGAAACTGAAGTGCATGCACGGCTGAATCGGGTGCCCCGCCACCCGACTCCGCTGCACCTTCCAGAACCAGACTGGTAGGTTCTTTTAGGCCTTTCGCGGCATCTTCGCTCCGGCTCTTTTTCACCAATGCGAGCCACTCGTTTCGAATCGCACCTTCCGCTTCGGTGTCGCCCCGATGACGCAACGGATACGCGGCCGCGACCCGGTTTCCTAAAGCAGGCCCCTTCCGCAATTCCTCGCGTAGAAACTCATCGACCCGCGGATCACGGGAATCCCAAAGCTCTCTCGTCAGTCCGGCCCGCAATCCGGCATCGGACGCCTTCCGAGTGCCCGCAAGGAGGGCATCGATGAATGATTCCGGGAACTTCGCTTTCAGTCTCTTTGCGCACTGTTCCGCGTTGCTGCCGCCAGTTTGGACGTTTTCTACGAGCCATCCGCGCTCGCCCTTCACCTTCACTTCCGACCACCATTTCTCAACTGCTGCCACGAGAAGTGACCAATTCCGCTCCGGAGCATCGCCCCAGCCGATATGGTAAAAATTTACGTCCGCGATGTCGTTCAGCACCTTCATCGCAAGGTCATTCGTGTTGGAGGTGCTGATGAATCCGCCGTAGCGCTCACTCCGGTGAATACTCCGAGATAGTCGTTCCTGCTTGAGTTCGTCAATCAGCGCCGGAACTGCATCGAAGCCCAACTTACGCAGCCCATCCATGGTTCCGTTGCTCTTGCGTGGGACAAACGGCCATGGCCTCAGCCAGAAGTCACTTTCCAAATCTTGTTCATCTCTCAGGCGCCAGACAAGTTCGCGCACGGCTTCATCGGGCTTCAGCCCTTCGAGTGACTTCGGGGCGTTTTGCAAATGTGCCGTTTCCTCCTCAGCGAGTCGCGCCATCGCGGCGGCAAACTCTTCCATCCGTGAATCAACCAGCGCCTCCGCAATCTTCGAAGCCCGGGCACTTAAGTCGGCCCAAGTCATCAGCGGGTCTCGAAGCGCGAAGCGAATCTGCCATGAGAGCACATGTCCGAATTGACGCTCTAACTCGTCTTGCAGTGGCTCCCTCGACCGATTCGACCCGTCGCGCCATGGATGCCGCCGTAGCGCACGGACAAGCGATTCAGCGAGCGCTACGTGACCGCGATGCGCGCACGCCCGAGCCAAAACAAAAACCTGAGCCGAGCGACTTATTCTGTCTTCGTAAAGGAACGCCCGGGCGTCCCATTTTTTAAAATACTTCGCGTCTTCCAAATCCCGCAGGACCTTCCGGGCTTCCTTATCGATCAGGATCTCCCGATAGCCGCAATAGTTCTCATCGCTTTCGCCGACACCTGCTTTTTCGCAAAGAGCGATGGTGAGATCCGCGAGCACGACTCGGAATGTCGCTCCACCGTCTTCCAATAGAAAACCACTGCACTCGTCATACCCCCGCTTTCCATCGATCTCTTGCCATGCGCCGGTCCTGATGTGGACAAACTTCGATTTGCTCGTGTCTTCAAACCCGAGCGAGTCGAACCACTCGAACAAGCGCCGAGTCTCCTTGGAAATACCCGTCTGCCCCCATGCCGGGAACGCAAACAAACAGAGAAGTAGAAGTGCGCGGCTCATTGCGCGCACCCGTATCCGAACGGTCCACCCGTGGCAATCCATGCGAATCCGATTTTGACGCCACTCCGATCATCCGGACCAGATCCCGGTTCCGCAGTCCGGCGCTCGGGTGTTCCGTGGCGCATGGCGAGACAAGTTGGAAAACCTGCGTTACTCATGCTGCGGTTCGTTACCGCGCCGGGACGCTGCGGCCTTCGGTCTGGTACTTTTTCAAAAGGGCGAGCATGGATGCGACGCGCTCGAACTCCGTGGATGCGCGGTTGTTTTTCTGCTGTGGGTCTTCGCGAAGATTGAAGAGCTCATTTTGCGAGTCGTGCGCTTTGTAACCGCGCTGATCGCGGAACCAATCGGGCTCGCCGCGCGGCGCGGGATTTTCCCGTCCGGTGGGCGCAGCGATCAAAACCCAGTCGCCCTGACGGAGCGCGGGCTTGCCGCTGATGCCGACGGTCACGCCAGCCTCGCGCTTGACTTTTCCGCCGAGCAGGGCGGGCAAAATGTTCACGCTGTCCTCCGCTGCATCGACCGGGAGCGGACTGCCGGTGATGGCGGCGCATGTGGACATGAGGTCGGTGAGGATGAGGTATTGATCGTTCACTTTTCCCGCCGGAACGTGACCGGGCCAGCGGGCGATGAACGGGACGCGATGCCCCCCTTCCCAAGCGTCGCGCTTCACCCCGCGCAACGCCCCCATGCTTGCGTGGCCGAATTTCTGAATCCGGTCGAACGCGCCGATGACGACCTCGCCGTCAATCTCCGGGCCGTTGTCGCTGGTGAAAATCACGAGCGTATTTTCCGCAACACCGCGTCGTGCGAGAGCATCGGTGATTTGCCCTACGACCCAATCCGTCTGCACCACGAAATCGCCGTACGCGCCCGCGCCGCTTTTGCCGATGAACTCTGGCGCAGGCGCGACCGGGTAGTGCGGCGAAGTGAGCGCGAAGTATAGAAAGAACTGCCGCTTTTTCTCCGCTGCTTGTTCGACGGAAGTTACGGCGCGGAGGGTGAGCTCGGGGAGGATGTTGACCGAGCGCCAGCCGGGCATCGCCGGTCCGCGGATGTTGAAGTCTTCAGCGTTTGAGAGGTCGGTGGGGATGCCGAGCGTGCGGTCGTTTTCAATAAAGCAGAATGGCGAATAATTTGGAACGTCGGTGCCGAAATAGGTGTCGAAACCGCGGCTGGTCGGTCCCTCCGTGATGGCCTGCGTGAAATCGACATTGCTGTATGGATCGTCGCGGCTCGTGGGCGGTTTGCCGTCCTTCGTCGGCCACGTCATGCCGAGGTGCCATTTGCCAATGGCGGCCGTGGCGTAACCTTTAGCGCGCAACATTGATGGAAGCGTGAGCCGGTCTTTCTCGATGAGCGCTGCGCTCCAGGGTCCCAAAACTCCGCGCTTCAGGCGCGAGCGCCACGGGTATCGGCCCGTGAGCAATCCGTAGCGCGTCGGCGTGCAGACTGCGGACGGTGAATGCGCATCGGTGAACCGCGAGCCCTCCTCTGCGAGCCGGTCGATATGCGGAGTGCGGATTTTCGATTCGCCGTTGTAGCACCCGAGGTCGCCATATCCGAGATCGTCGGCAAGGATGATGACGATATTCGGCGGTGCATCCGCTGCCCGAGCGCTGCCGAGGATGATGATGAGAGCGAGGAAAAGGAGATGGTTCATGGATTTGGATGAAGGCACCTGGTGAACCTATGGCCCGCGAAAGGCGCGAAAAAGCGGGAAATCAACAACAGGAGGACAACACGGGATGCGCTGAAAATGAGTGATTTATCAATTCGAGGGCATTCACCCAATGAGTGAGTAGTCGATTTTCTGCAAGTGGATGCTTTTGCGCCTTTTACGCCTTTCGCGGTCAATCCATATCCGTTTCTAGGCTGATTTGGTGAAGGCCGATTTCATCGACCCGCTCGGGGAAATGAGGCGGATTGCCCGCCGCCTCGATTTCCGGGTAAAAGAAAACCGGCTGCACGGGCGTTTGCCTGTGCAGCCGGTTGGTGATTCGTGGTCGGGCGGGCGGGAGTCTCTTTGCGAGTTCTTGCCGCGTCTGCCGGGCGTTTGCCCTTAGATGCCGAACTTCCGGCGCGCTCCCGCCACTGCCGTCATCGCGAGTCCGAGCAGCGCCATGGTCGAGCCGCCGTCTGGGACACTGCCTGATGTCCCACCACCTGCAGTCGCAGCGCTAACGATCGTGACGTAATTTCCAGCGTTGTTCACGTTGATCCCCGTCCACATACTGGAATCCAGTCCAGTAAAAGTGTCGTGGTAGGAAGAGCTCCAATTGCTCAAACCAGCGGAAGTGAGGCCCTGATTTACAGGGTTCGCGGCGACCGCACCTGGAATCAGGACGTCATTGCCGCCCCCATTTGCATGCGTAAAGCCCGTAAACAAACCCGAAAGATAATCATTCGAGAGGCTCACCAAGCCGAGTCCGGTTCCCGAGCCAGCCCAATTGATTGCATCAATGATGAAGCCCTGGGCGCTATTGAATGGAGTTCCATTTCCAGAGACATAGTGGTAATCCGCATCCTGACCGGTCAGGAACACCCGATCACCGAAGCTCGAAGAATTCAATCCCGAGCTAATCAAGGCAGAATTGTTCACCCCAAATCCGGCCTCCGACGCCGAGACGAGAACATCAAAGCTGCCCGCTGGCTTGGCACCGCCATCCCACCAAGTGATATTCCAAGTGTTGTTCACGGTATTGGCCGCCGCCTGAGCGATCAGAGGGTTCATAGCCGAGTGGTAACCCGCCGTCCCGCCCCCGATACCGGATCCAGCGTCGTACCAGAGGATGTCAATCGTGGCTGCACGAGCACCGACTGTTGCGAGCATTATCGCTCCGAGAGCAATTGTGGTTTTTTTCATGTTTGGATATGTTGTTTTTGGTGTTTGATGTTGGGTTGAGTGGCCTCGTTTAAAGGCATTTTAATTGTAAGCGTGAAGCATACCACGTGGTTTACTCTGGATGAAAATCGTCTTCGGTCAGAGGGGAAATTCTTTTAGAGGGATGCGGCTGTGTGTTTTGTGATGGGGAAGGAATGATGGAAATGTAAGTTTTACCGACATGTTATAGGGAGACGTTAAACACTTTTTTGGGGCTCCATGGTTGGTGGGGATGTCGGATTGGGGGCTGCAATTTTTGGGGTGAGGGGATGGGGTTCGGCGAGGGCCTGGC
>JAYSTZ010000667.1:0-2830 GCA_043719365.1 Verrucomicrobiaceae bacterium
GACGAAGCACATCATCAGCTACCTCTCCCAGATGGCGCAGGCGCTCATCGGCCGCGCCGTCGGCGACCGCGTCACTGTGCCGAAGGAAACCGGCGAGCACGAAGTCGAGATCCTCGGGATCGAGGTCGCGAAAATCTAGCGGCAAATCCGTGGGCAGGGCTGCTAGGCCACAGCCACCACCGCACGCCGCTTGCACACGCCCGTAGTGCGGAGATCATCGCAGTGGGCCTCGATGCGCACCGTTTTTCCCATGGGGGTGAAGCCCATCCGCTTGCTGATGCACACCTCCAGCGTGTCAATGTGGACATCCTCAAACTCGATGATCTTCGCGCAGTCCTTGCAGATGAGATGATTGTGGTTCGGGTGGTCCACATAGTTCGGGTCGTAGAACTTGTGGTCGCGGCCAAAATCCATCTCGCGCAACAGCCCGCTCTCCACGAGCAAAGGGAGCGTCCGATACACCGTGGCACGCGATACCGACGGGTCCAGGTTCTTTGCCATCACCAGCAGATCATCCGCCGTGTAATGCTCCGTCGTGCTGAATGCCGCCTCGATAATCGCATCCCGCTGCGTCGTTTTCCGCAGTCCTTTGGTTTCGATAAATTCGTAAATACGCTGGCGAACGCCGGAGTCCATATCGCGAACTATGGAAGGCGGACCCTGCGGAGTCAAACCTCCGCCACTCAAAACCTCAAATTCGTGCTACCCAAATGCCTCGTTTGGTGGGTTACAGTCCGCGAATCTTTGCGAGGTAAATGGCGCTTTTCCCTTCGTGCGAAGAGTAATAACTCACCCACCATTCACCACGATTCCAAAACATGCCGGGATAGCTGGAATCGCCGCCGCTCGGTAGCGTGACGACCGGTTCCCATTTCCCATCGACGATCGGACCGACCACCGTTTTCGGGCCATCCGGGCGGTAGTCCCGGCCTGCGGCGAGCAACTGTCCGGGCGGCATGAGGAAATTCGGTCCGCCAATTCCACGCCCGATCGGCTGCCACGTCCACTCGGTGTACGGCAGCTTCGATTTCCCCAGCCAGCCTTGCTTGTCCGCCGATTCACGACGGACGAGCGCAGTGCAATCCCCCTCGATTCCAAAACGGAGCGTCGCTTCGTTCGGGCGTCCGGTGATCTTCATAGGAGCGACCGCCTTCCAGTCCAGTCCGTCCTCGCTTTTGTAAAGCGTGAGCGTCCACTCCCCCGTATCCTCGGCGGTTCCCTCGGGAGCGCTCGTTTTGTAGGACATCCCCCACGCGGTCGCCTGATTCCACGTTACACGCCAGAGCCATTCCCCCTCGCCCAGCACCCGCTGCGGAGCAGTCCATTCCTTGCCGTCCTTGGAAAATGCTACCCTCGGCTGGCGGGCGAGCAACTTCGTGCCGCCACTATAGACGCTGCCGCCCGCGACGATCATCAGTCGGTCGTCGGGAGTTACGCTCAGCTTCGGGTCGCGCAGGTCGATCCCGTCTTCCGCAATCAGCGCCGCGCTTTCCCATTTATCGCCCGTGGCGGAATAAAGGACGCGCAGCTTTCCATCGCCGCCCACATGCGCCGCCGACTCCCGGAAAATGATCCACCATCCATTGCGCCAGCGCGCAAGGTCCGTGAATGCCGAGTGCGGCGCGGCATCCCATACTTTGGTCACGGTCACCTGAGGCTCCGCCAAAGCAGAAACCACAAACAGCAGACCGAGAAGGAAACGAATAATCATGCCGACCTTCTGCCACGCGCCACGCGCGCTGGGAATCGCAAAATCGCGGACGTGAGCCCACAAACGAAAACGGGCGGAGCGACCTTTCGGCTGCTCCGCCCGCTTGTGAGTATTGCGTCTTACAGCGGACCCTTAGTCCAAGTAATCGTTGATGATATTCTCCACCATCTCCTGACGTCCGCTCGCTGGGAGCAGGCTGTCCGGCAGGCCGAGCGCGTGCTTCTCCAGGCTGGCGAACGTCGCCTTCTTGCTCGCGATCGTTTTGCCGACGCCCGTCGTGTAGGTCGCATAGCGATCTTTCACGATACCATCGAGCACACCGTCTTCGATGATTGCGTGGGCGATCTTCAGGCCGCGCGCGAACGCGTCCATGCCGCCGATGTGCGCGTGGAAAAGGTCCACGGGCTCGTAGCTTTCGCGGCGCACTTTTGCGTCGAAGTTCAGACCGCCCGTCTTGAAACCGCCGCTCTTCAAAAGCTGGAGCATCATTTGCGTGGTCATATAGACATTCGTCGGAAACTGGTCCGTATCCCAGCCGATCAGCTCGTCGCCGGTGTTCGCGTCGATGCTGCCGAGCGCGCCTGCGTTTGCGGCGACGTTCAGCTCATGCTCCACGCGATGAAGCGCGAGCGTCGCGTGGTTCGTCTCGATGTTCAGTTTGAAATCGCCGAGCAGATCGTATTCGCGCAGGAAGTTGAGGCACGCAGCGCTGTCGCTGTCGTACTGGTGCGTGGAGGGCTCCCGCGGCTTTGGCTCGATGTAGAACTGCCCTTTGAAACCGATCGCCTTTTTGTAATCGACCGCCATGTGGAGGAAGTGCGCGAGGTTATCCAGCTCGCGTTTCATGTCCGTATTCAAGAGCGTCGAGTAGCCTTCGCGGCCGCCCCAAAACGTGTAGCCGAGACCACCGAGACGATGCGTCACGTCCATCGCCTTTTTCACCTGCGCCGCTGCGTAAGCGTAAACGTCCGCATTCGGACTCGTCGCCGCGCCCTGCATGTAGCGAGGGTGCGAGAAGAGACACGCCGTGCCCCACAGCAACTTGATGCCCGTCTTCTTTTGCAGCCCCTTCAGATGGTCGGCCACCGCGTCCAGCGCATCGCTGCTCGCTTTGAGATT
>JAYSTZ010000668.1:0-6577 GCA_043719365.1 Verrucomicrobiaceae bacterium
CGATCAGCGGTTCAAATTTGTTCCGCATGACATGGACGATGTGTTCGATATCGGCTCGGGCTTTGGGAATCCGTTGACGCGCTCGATTTTTAGCTACGATACCACCGGTGGCTCGCCGGGCACCGGAGTGCTTGGGTTGGCGCGGCTTTTCAGTCATCCGCAACTCGTGCCGCGCTACTACGCGGCGGTTTTGGATGCGACCAATACGTGGTTTAACCACGCGACGCTGGATCCGTTTATTGATGCTCTGATGGGCGGATGGGTCCCTGCGGGGTCGGGCGCTGCGTCGCCAGCGAGCACGATTGCGGCAATCAAGGCCTACATCGACACGCGCAGGACGAATGCGCTGGCGGAGATTCAGCAGAACTACTCGCTCGTCACGACGGTGGGTGGGACGACGACGACCGAGGGCTATGTGCGCACGAACGATGGAGCGGCGACTTTCAGCGGTGTCTTCAATGTCGCGAAGACGTATTCGATCACGGTGAACGGCGTGCTGGCGACGCACAACTACCGGAACAACGGCGCGATCGTCGCGGGCACGTGGAGCCTCGCTGTTCCGGCGGGCGGCGGAAGTGTGCTGCATCCGGGACTGAACCGGGTGATTGTGCAGTTTTGGAACGGCATCAATGGTGCGGGCACGGCGGTGGATACGAAGACGGTGGATGTGCTGTATCAGCCGCTCACAGCGACCTACAACAATGTCGCGGGTACGCTCACGGCTGGTTCATTGCGCCTGACGGCTCCGGCGAATTACATTCCCGGCAAGCCGTTTCTTCTCCGAGCTGATGTGCTCGATTCGACCGGCGCGTTTGACCGCACGGTGTGGGACGGCACGGTCACGCTCACCACGGTAGCGGCGGGTGTAACGCTTCCAACAATCCAGCTTTATAATGGCGTAGGGAGCGCGCTCGTGACGCTCGGTGGTGGAAGCGGTGGGGCAAGCACACAGTTCATCGCTCCCGGCGGAACATTGGCTGCGCCAAATACGACGAACCCGACGCAATGGCGCATGCTGGATACCGGGGCGGAGCCTGCGGCGACTTGGAAGTCCGACCTCAATTTCACGGACACCGCATGGGCGCTGGATTATTTGCAGGCTGGAGCGGGTGATGGAGACGAACGGCACCTGCTCGTGAATGTAGATACTTCTGCATCGACGCGACGCGCCTTTTACTTCCGCAAAAAATTCAACCTCTCCTCGGTGCCTGCCCTCTCGCAGCTTCAGATCAAAGCGGTCGTCGATGACGGTGCGATATTCTATCTCAACGGCACGGAGGTGAAGCGGGACAACATGCCTGCCGGCGCGGTTTCGATCACCACACCGGCGTCTTCCAATCGCTCGGGCACCGCAGAATCGCAGATCAATACTTTCGATATTTCTGCATTCAGCGGACTCCTCGTGCCCGGCGATAACTTGCTGGCCGTGGAGGTGCATAACTACTCGCAGTCCACACCTGTTGTCATCAACAGCATCGATCTCAGCTTCGACTGCGAACTGGTCGGCCTTCCGCCGTCGTCGGACCCCGGGAATTTGACCATCAACGGCTCCGTGACCACGACCGGAGCGACTTTTGTTGCGAGCAAAGCGGTCACTTCACTCACAGCCACGCCGACAATCACGACCGTCACAGGTTCACTTGCCGCGGGCACGACGAATTGGAGCGGCGTCATCCAGTGCACAGGCGACGTAACAGTCCCGACGGGGAGCACGCTGAACATTGCAGCGGGCACGACCATCCTGATGAACGGCGATGCGACGCCCGGCAGCACGACCGGAACTCGACTGATTGTGAATGGAGCGTTGAATTCGAACGGCACGTTCGCCTTGCCGGTCACAATTACCGCTACGAATGGGACGGACCGTTGGGGCGGCATCGTTTTCTCTGCCGCGCAGCCGAGTGTGCTGAATTACACGCTCATCAATCACGCGGGCCACACGACCGGCGTAGGCCACACCGGACGCGGCCCTGCGCTGCGGCTCACCGGATCGAATGTCACGTTTAACGACAGCGTTCTTGCCGACAATCCCGGCAAGGCCGTTTACACGAGCGGGACTTGCTCGCTTACGATGCAGCGCTCGCTATTGGAGCGAATGATCACAGGTCCGGAGGTCGAAGACGGCTGCACGATCTCGTGCGTGAACACCAACATCCAGCGCATCCTGCCCGACTATCGCGAGAGCAACTCGCCGCTCGCTGACGACGAAGACTGCTTCTACGTCCACAACGGAAGCGGCGCGAGCATCGTCATGAATGGTTGCGTTTTCGCCCGCTGCGGCGACGACGTTTTCGACTGTCTCGGCGGCCCGATTACCGTCATTAATTGCATCCTTCGCGAAGGATGGGACAAAGGAATGTCGCTGCTGAACAATGATCTCACCATCAGCGGCACGCAGATTATCCGCTGCGACAAGGCCATCGCCCACAAGAGCCAGAACGCAGATACCCGCACGGTCACAGCGACGAATCTGACGATCATCAGCGAGAACCACGACAGCGCCCTCGCCCCGTGGGGCTATACGGGCGGCGTCGCGAGCGGCGACCCGGATACGGTGAGCACGGGCTTTTACACCCAAAACAAAGCCGGGCAGAGCAACACCGGAGCGACGCTCGTCTTTAATGCGAAGAACTGTATCATCCAGGCGCAGGCACCGGTGCTCATTGATGCCCCTTACAGTTCCGCGAATACGACGCTGAGCTACTGCGACACCACGCTGCTGGACAACAGCACATTCACATGGCCCGGAAGTGGCAACATCAGCGCGAACCCGCTTTATGCCAATGCGGCGAACGGCAACTTCCGCCTCACAAGCACCTCGCCTTGCCGCGACACCGGCGACCCAGCGATGACCGACCCCGACTCGACTCGCATCGACATGGGCGCACTGTATTTTGGCGGCGGAACCGCTGGCGGCGGGACGATTGCGTGGACTCCAACGGGCGGTCCTTACCGGCTGACTGCCAACACCATTGTCCCAAGCGGAACGACGCTGACGATTGCTCCCGGCACTGCGGTTTATGCGGACCAAAATGTGCGCTTGACCGTCAATGGGCGCATCCTTGCGCAAGGGACGCCGCAAAACCGGATTACGATGTCGCATGTTCCCGGCACCGTTGCTGCGGGCGATTGCGACCCGATCAAGAACGGCACGCAAACCGGCCCTGCAAAATGGGGCGGCCTGCGAATCATCGACAGCATCTCGACGGAAAACATTGTCCAATGCGTGGACTTCATTAACGCGCAGGGCACGTCGCCGATTGATACGCTGGAGACGGACCAGGAAAACTGGGGCAGTCTGGGCTCCATCCGCTCGTGGGTCTGGGTGGATAATTGCACATGGGCCGGCTCGCACCTCCGTTGGTGCTACGGCCGCTGCGCGAAGCTCACGGTCACGCGTTGCAATTTCGGCGATATGTTCGACGCCACGGAGGCCCCGCCGGCGGACTTCATTTCCGGCTCGGACAACAAGCAGGAGCCACTGAAGGTCGAGTATAAGACGACCGATACCGCGCTCACGGGCAATGCGGCGTTTTCCAACGGATTCCCGGTTGGCGGCTGGTTCCGTGTCTATTACAACGACTTCCACGGCAATAAAGGACACAATGATGTGTTCGACGGCGACGGTGGACGCGTCGGCGTCACGTATGCGCTCGATTGCCGCTACAACTACTTCCACGGCCTCACGGGGGATGAGCACATGGACCTCAAAGGCGATGCACTCATCGCAAATAACATCATCGAGCACGGCACCAAGGACCAATACACCAGCGACACTGGCTACTCGAACTCAATCAGCACCGACGGTTACACGGTCGGCGCCAACAGCGCCACGACCAACATGGTCGCGCGCAATCTGGTGTTCGACATGGATCACCTCATCAACTGCAAATCGCAGGTCGCCGCCATCGTCGAGCATAACACGATTGCCGACATGCATGCGGATTTCCACTACGCGGCCGGCCCACCATACAACATCAATCAGGACGTGAAGTGCTCCGTCGTGAACATGCTTGTTTACAATGACGGCTCCGCTCCGCCGCGCGGTGATGGTTGTTACCTCGGCTACAACATCATCAGCGGCGTGCCCCGGCTTATCAGCGACGCGGATACTGTCCAGACCGCGACAAACACGATCAATCACAGCTACACGACGAAGATCGAGTTCAACCAAAACCTCTGTGATTCGATCACCGATACGTCCATCGGGTTCAACCATCCGGGAACCATCTTTGCTTCCGCCTACGGCACGAACATCGCCGGAGCACCCGCCTTTGCCAACCGGGTCGCGAAAGACTACTCGCTGAAATCCGAGTCACCCGCCCGGAGACTTGGTCCGCAGGATTTCGACCTCGGCTGGACCATCCCGGAATGGGCCTACATCGACGGTGGGCCGAAAGGCACCACGAGCGCGACATCCGCCAGCTTTAATATCGGCGGGCCCGGTCTTGTCGCCTTTAAATGGCGTCTTGATGGCGGAGCCTGGAGCAGCACCGTCACCATCGGAACCGGCGCGGTATTTGATCGTACCAACCCGACAGTCCGAACCGGCCCAATCGCGCTGACTGGCCTCACCGCTGGCGCGCACACGCTCGAAGTGCTCGGTCAGGACTTCGCAGGAAACTGGCAGGACGCCGATCCTGCGAAGACCTACATGGGCCTCCCGCAATTCACGCCGACGGCACGCACTTGGACTGTGGACCCTGCATTCATCATGGTCCGCATCAACGAAGTCCTCGCTGATAGCGCCACGCTCGCCGACACCGTGGAGTTGCACAACTACGGCGCATCGCCGGTCACGCTTACCGGTTGGTCGCTCACGGACGACGCACTATTACCGGCGAAATTCCCTTTGCCAACGACGACGATCCCAGCCGGTGGATACGCTATATTTAGCAGCGCGCTCCTCGGTCTTGACCCGGATGGCGAAGTCGTTTCGCTCTATCAGGGTGCGACCCTCCGCGACTCCGTGGCATTCGGACATCAGCTCACAGACATGACCATCGGGCGCACCGGGCAAGACGGCGCGTGGTCGCTTTGCACGCCGACGCTCGCCGCAGCAAACGTTCGCGCTGTGACTGCGGACCTCAGCGGCATCCGCATTAGCGAATGGTTCAGCAGCGGCGATGCGCGTTACGCCGACGACTGGATTGAGTTGAGCAATTCGCAGGCTTATCCTGTCGATCTCGCCGGTCTCCGCATCACCGACAACCGCCTTGGAAACCCGAGCGCGCACATCGTTCCGCCGCTCAGCTTCATCGCGGCGAACGGATACGTGAAATTGGTCGCCGACGGTGCGGGTGGAAATCATCTGCCGTTCTCGCTCGATGCGCAGCAAGACGACATCACGCTCTTTGACGCCAGCGGAGCGTTGCTCGATACCGTGCAGTTCTTCACGCAAACGACCGACTATTCCCAAGGCCGCGATGCGGGAGGACTCGGCGGACTCTCGCAATACGAACTGCCCACTGCGGGCCTCGCGAATACAACGACCGATGCTAACGCCCTCGCGCTCTTACGCGGACTGAGGGTCACCGAAATCATGTATAACGCACTCGGTGGTTTCGATTTCGACTATGTCGAACTCACGAACACCGGAGCCACATCGCTGCAACTGCTTGGGGTGAAGTTTGTCGCCGGTATCACGTTCGATTTTACCACAGCGACGACGCTCAATGCAGGGGCGCGTATCCTCGTCGTGAAAAACCTCACAAAGTTCCGCAGCCGCTACGGCAACTCGCCTGTGGTCGCCGGGACTTTTACGGGCAACCTCAGCGACGGCGGCGAAGGTGTCGCAATCCAGCTCCCACCGCCGTTTGACGCGAACATCCTCACCTTTGGCTATTCAGACAACTGGTATGCCAGCACCGACGGACTTGGCACCGCGCTCCGCACCGTATCCGCCGCAACGACACCGGCGGGTCTTTGGGGCGACAAGGACACTTGGGGTGCCAGCGTGCTCGGTGGAAGCCCGGGTGGATTCGCTGCCCGCACTGATACATTCAGCGGATGGATGACGCTCAATGGCGTCAACGCAGTCGGCGACGACAATGACTTCGACGGTGTCCCGGCGCTCATCGAAAGCGCGCTCGGCATGAACCCAAACAACGGCAACGGAACGAACGGCATCGCCGGAACTCCGATTGCAGTGAGCGGCAGCAGCTACACATTCCTCGTCCCGCAAAACGCCGGGGCCGCGCAAGGTCACGGCGTCACCGACTTGGTGTACACCGTACAATCCCGTCCCGATCTCCTCACCGGAGTTTGGACCACGATTGCGACTAAATCGTTCGCTGCAAACTGGACGGGCACCGTCAGTCTTGGCGCGCCGGTGAGCGGCTTCATCCCAGTGACCGTGACCGACCCATCAGGCGGGCCGCAGCGGTTCTTCCATCTGACGATTGCCTGGGCTCCGTAAAGCGAAGTTCATCATAGCAAAAGGCGCACTTCCGCAAGGGAGTGCGCCTTTTGCTTGTTTGGGGTGTGATTAAAAGTGGAACGGAAGCGCGACGCGCGACGGTAGTAGGACAGCCTTCTAGGCTGTTGGAGTGGGATGGGCTTCCAGCCTGTCCATTTC
>JAYSTZ010000669.1:0-2827 GCA_043719365.1 Verrucomicrobiaceae bacterium
CGAAGCGCACTTTTTCTGGTGGCGCGCGAATTGGATCTGCGCTTCGCGTAAAGGGGATCACGCAGAGGGCTGCGTGAGCCACGACTTCGAAACTCACACTTCAATCGCGGAGTTCGGGTTTAGGGATTGAGCTCCACGGCTGCCGTGGTCCCGCCGATCGAGAGCTGGCCGGCCCCGATGTTTCCCGATTGGAGCACGACTCCGAGGAAGTTCACGGACTTCGTTCCATTCAGCACTTTGCCTTTGAAGAGGCCGGTTTTGCGGTCGATGGCCAGGGATTTGAGCGGCAGCGTGGGCGCGATGCGGAGGGCGGCGGGCGGCGGACCGACAATGGTGAACGTTCCGCCAATCGGGTTGACGAGCGGGCCTCCGCCGCAGACCACGCTGCCAGCTCCGTCGCCGCCGAAGTTCAGGACAACCGTGAGCGATGCGGCGGGCCCGAAGGCTGATGCGATCGCACTGGCGTTGCCGGTGAAGCCGCTGGAATACGGGAGCGTAGTTTTCTTGGCGGGCGGCCGAATCCAGCGCACGACGCCGCCGAAGCTGCTCGGCGCGACTCCGCGGGAATCCAGCACTCCCGCGGACACTCCGCCTGCAAGCGGCTCGGAGAAGACGGGAATCAACGGCGCATCGTCCGTCGCCGCGACGAGTGTGGTGCCCCATGTGAGCGTGGTTCCGTCGCCATGTTTGCCGACGCACGTAACGAGCCCGTTCGCTTTGATCTGCATGACGCCGAACCCGTAGCCGGCCGGCAGCCCCATCGTCGATGCTTCGAGGGCGACGGTGTGTTTCCCGATGTTCGCGACGCCGCCGGGGATGGCGGGACGACCGCTACCCGCCCATATCTCGCGACCAAAAGCGATGGCGAGCAGCGTGCCGGGTTCTTCAGGACGGAATCCCATAAAGAGTACGGCCTTGCCATTTGGCAGCTTCACTTTCGCGACCGCCGTCCCGTCCGTGAGGTCGAAAGCGCCTTTAAACGACACGCGCTTGCGTCCGGTGAGGAGGCTGCCGGTGTATTTGCCGAGTTCATTTACCACGACAAGAATCTGCGCGCGTGGAATGTCGGTCGCGCCCGTGAGTTCCGGGTCGAGATTGAGCAGCCCGTTGAAAACTCCGGAAAATACGACGGCTTCCACGGCGTCGGATTGAATCGTGACCGTCGCCTCCGTCGTGAGCCCCGCGGAATCCCTCGCCGTGTAGTTAAATGTGTCCGTTCCTGCGAAAGTGCCGCCGGGGGTGTACTGAATCGTGTTGTCGCCGAGGATTGTCGCCGTGCCGTGCGTGGGAGCGGTCACGTTGGACACGGTGAGCACGCCGCCTTCCGGATCGAAATCATTTGCGAGCACGTTGATGGCGACCGCCGTGTTCGTCGTCACGCCGATGTCGTCCAGCGCGACCGGCGCGCGGTTCGGCGGCGGGAGGCTGAGCCTGATGCGAAAGATCGCGCCTTTTCCACCCGCGCCGCCCTCCGCCACCACGCCGTATAAATTCCCGTCCGGCGCCTGCGTGAGACCCGCCACCGGGCGCGTGCCGTTGTTGCCATTGAATGTGTGCAAGACCGTCAATACCCCGCTCAGATTCACACGGAACACACCACCGATGCCACCGCCGCCCGTTTGCGCCGTTCCGTAGAGGAACCCGTCCGTCGCCTGAATGAGGTCGCCGAGGGGCGTCGCGAGGCCGTTGAAATTGTGGATCACCGTGTAGGTGCCGTCCGGGGTCAGGCGAAAAATGCAGCCCCGCGCAGCCGAACCGCCCGCCGACATCGTGCCGTAGAAATTCCCATCCGTCGCCTGCACCATCGCGCCCGTCGGCGTCGTTCCAGTCGCCTGCTCGCAGTCATGGAGCTTCACGAGATTCGACCCATCCGGCGACACGCGGAAGAGAGTCCCCCGCAACAGCGGGTCCGTGCCCACATAGCTCACGCCCGTCGTCGTTCCATAAATCAGGCCATTGCTGCCCAGCGTCGCGCTGTAGGCGAAGGCGCCGACTGTGCTGCCCGGCAGTTCAAAAGAAGTCCGCGCCCCCCCGTCCAGCGGCACCTTCCAAAACCCCGCCGGCCCGTCGCTCCCCAGCACCCGGATCGCCCCCGGCTCCACCTGCAACAGCGCCCGCGGGAACTTCGGAGTCGTCCCCGAGCCCGGCAATTGAAAGACGACCGACAGCCCATTGTCCGGGTCCAGCTTGAACAGCGTTCCATTCGGGTCGCCCGACGTGCCCGTGTTGCGCTCGGTGACTCCATACAGAAATCCATCCCCGATATTGATCAGCCGCGAGTAAGGCCTGGTCCCCGTCGTCGCGGGATTGAAGCTACCCAGCGAAGTAAAAACGCCCGCCGTCGTAATCTTGAACGCCGTGCCCTTGTCATTGATACCGCCCTCCACCGTCGTGCCATAAAGATGCCCGCCCGGCCCCACCGCCATACTGCCCGACGGATATTCGCCCAGCGAGCCGTCGTTGGGGAAAGAGTAAATGGTCTCCACCGTCTCCGCGAAAGCGGCACCGAACGTGAAAAGTGACACGGCAAGGATTGAGCTAAGAATGCGCATACGAAGGCGGAGAGGTATTTTCAAAGCGGAGAATTGTCGAGCGGTAAGGGCACTACTCGGAAGCCGGGGGTGTGATTAAATGTGCAATGCTGCTTGTAGTAGGACAGGCATCCTACCGGTCGGGGTGGGATGGGGCTTCCAGCCCGTCCAGAGCGACAAGCAGGAGCCTTTGCGGTGGCCTTTGCGGTGGCCTTTGCGAAGGGATGAGGGGGAAACTGGACAGGCTGGAAGCCCATCCCACTCCGACAGCCTAGAAGGCTGTCCTACTACCGTCG
>JAYSTZ010000670.1:0-17282 GCA_043719365.1 Verrucomicrobiaceae bacterium
TGTGAATGGTCGCACTCTTCAATGTCGGCCGCGCTTCCGCGACGCCTGTGGCGGGGTCGGTTTGCAATGTCAGTTCCTCGACCTGCACTGGCTCGGCAACTGCCGGAATGTATCCGAGTCCCGGGAGGCCGCTCAGCACGGCATTGGGCTTTTGCTCGGGCTTGATCGCGATAGTCAGCTTCACTTGCGCCGCGACTGGCCGGCCTATGGGAGACAGCGCTTTCACGCGAATAATCGCCGGGTCTCCATCCAACGCCGTAATCGGGACCCGCTCCCACACGAGGCGGGTCCCGGCTTCGACGATGTTGACTGCGTGCGAAAATGTCAGGTCGCGCCCTTTGATTGCCACGCCGAATGTCACAAGCTGGCCGGGCTGAAAACCGCCGGTCTCCTGCGCGAATGCAAACGCGCCGGTCGCGTCGGTCTTTCCTTCGATTTGGCGTCCATCGGGCATCGCAACGACCAACGTTTCGTCGGCAACCGGCAGGCCCCACGCGTAGCGAAGGTGAACCACGCCGTCGATCCGATCCCCGCGAAACAAGGCTTCGGGCTTTGTTTCAAAGACCGCTAAAATCTCCCTCTGCGTAAACTCCACCACGCGGAAATCCGCGCCGTAAGCCTCGTAGCCATCCACCGAGTGGACGGTGATTCGATATTCACCCAATGGCGTTCCAGCAGGGAGCGAAACGCTCTCCGTGAATGTCCCAAACTCGCCGAGCTTCACCTTCATTTTGCGTAGGACGCGCCGGTCTTCGTCCTGCACACGCACTTCGTATTCGCGTCCGGACGGGATCGTGTATGCGCCGTTTTCCACATCCCGAATAACTCCACGGAAATGCACTGTCTCGCTGGGTTGATATGCCGGTTTGTCCGGATAGATGAAGCCCTGACGCGCGGGCGTCACCGACTCGCGATCGGTTTCTCCGCCCGTGATTTCCTGGGTCATCCCGCGAAGGTCGAGCCGCTGAATCGCCTCGCCCGCAGGCGTGCGAACATACACGCACAGGTCCGCCGCCGCCCGTATCATTTCGCCCCGGAGTCGGAAGACTCCATCCTCACCCGTGCGGCCCTGACCGATGATTTCCTTGCCGTTGCTGACGAGCACTTCCGCGTCGGCGACCACCGCACCTTTCGCGCGGTTCTGCACAAAAATGAGCGCCTCCGTCCACGCGGATTGCACGATCACATCGACGTCGCTGCGGACGACGATTGTGCTCGATTGCCACTCGTCACCTTCCACGCGCACCACGCAGACGCCGGGCTTCGCGCCGTCGAAAGGCACCGCGATTTCCTGCTCCACGGGTTTGAGTCGCGCATACTCCGCCACGGGAACTTCCCACGTTTTGTCTGGCTGGATGAGGTCAATGTCCAGCGACCCGATTCCGCCCTCACCGTCGAGCCGGTGGCGGCTGCGGAAGTAGTCTTCGAGGTTCAGCGTATAGCGCGACACTTTTAGCTTTTCGATATTCCGAGTGTCCACCCGGACATGCGCAGGCTCGTTCGTGCGAAATACGCGCGGCGTCCGCAATGCGAGCGACTTCTGCGTCATCGCCGCTGCCCGCTTAGAAGCAGGCGCTTGTGATGCGCCCCAATTGACGCGCTGCAAGGTCGCGAGCGCTTCGTCAAACCGGCCCAGCACATCGGCTTGAATGACACCCGTCGTGTAAAGCGCCAGCGACGCTTCGTCGCTCCGCGGATGTTTCGCAATCAGCTTCGCCCATTCCGCAATCGCCCGTTCGTGACTCGTGATGAATTCCTTTGCGCGCGGCTTTCCGGCGGCGGCTTTGTCCATCGCCTGTGCTGAGGCGTAGTGCCACTGCCCGTTCAGAAAAAGCAGTTGCGCGCATCGCGTATCGAGCGGATGCGCAGCGATAAATGCCTCGAATCGCTTCGCGGCCTCTTCCTGCTGCGAAGCTGCGACTGCCTCCAGACAGAGCTGAAACTCCGTATCGATGATCGCCGCCTGCGCCTTTTGCCAAAGCGCACCATCCGGATGGCGGACAATATAAGCGCGCCACTGCTCGGTCGCCTTGCGATAGCGTCTCATCGAAAACGCCAGCTCGCCTTCCTTGTAAAATGCCTCCTGCCGCCAAGCATCCAGGCGCTCCGCCGGCGTCCGGACGTCGCCCTGCTGAGGCGCTGGCGCGGGCCAGTCGGCGCGGTCATAGAGGAGTTTGCACGCAGCGATGGCCTCATCCTTTTTGCCATGGGATTCGAGGGCTTCGATCAAAGTCCGCGCGGCTTCCGCCGAACGTTGGTGATTCGGGTATTTCTTCGAAAAGGCGCGTATCGCCTCAATGTAACCCACCGGGTCGGAAGCGACACGTGGGACCTCGCGTCTTTGCACGCCTTGTTGTTGGTTAAAAGTATTCGCGATATTCAGTTGGAGTTGCGCACGCGCGGGGATTTGCATCGGCCCGCTCGCCCGGCAAATCATCCACTCGACTTCGCCTTCATCGGGCCGAGTTGCCTGAGGCTTCGTTTTCCAAAACGCGAGAAGATCGGTGCCCATTCTCTTTGCGTCCGCACCGTCACCAGTGCGCAGCGAACTTTCAATTAGCATCGCGCGGATGGCCCATCGATGCGAACCCACCAGGGCAGACTTCGGTTTTGCGTTCGTGTCCGGCGATTTCCAGTCCGGGTCGAACTCGGCAAGATACGCTTCGCATCCGTCCTTCAGAGCGCTTTCATTTCGCGCGAGTCGGAGCAGTTCCGCGGTTTCAAAAAGAAGCGTCTCGCGCAACGCGGGCCCGGACTCCAGTTCGGTCGCTTTCTTGTAAAGATTGAGCGCCTTGCTGCGGGCGTCGTCCGGCACCGTCTGGCCGGGGGCAGCAGGCATCACGAGTTCACGCGCGAGCGACACGAGCACGCCCGCCAGCTTCTCCTGCCGGACGGTTGCAAACTGCCGGGTCGATTCCGCGCTGTAGATTTCCTCGGCCTCTTTGTGCCGCTTCAACTCCGCAAGACACTGCGCCTTCAAAAACAGCGCCTTCCTGTGCCAGACATCCTCCGCCGGCACGACATCGCAATCCGTAATGGCTGCGGCAAACTGCTTCGATTCCGTCAGCGCCAACGCCCGCAAGTACCGCGCATATCCTTTCTCCGGGGCCTGAGCGAGCGCTGCATCCGTGAGCACGGAGCCGGCTTCCTTGTATTTCTGCCGCTGGAGCAAAGTCTCCGCATTCTCCACCGGCCCGCCAAACGTGGCGGTGATGAATGCGATAGTGGGAAGGAAAATGGACCGGATGTTCATAGGAATGAGGCGTATGAGACTGCCGTTGTGGGGCGCACGTTCAATTCTCAATTATCAATTGTCCCCGACCGCATTCTGCTCACTATCCGCCACCTATGAGCTTTTGGACAATCGGCGGGATTACGCAGTGTGCGGCGGACGGTGACCTTGCGGGAGTCGAACGACTCCTGAATGGCGGAGTGCCGGTCGATTTTATCGAGAACGGGCGCTACAACGATTCTCCGCTGCAGGTCGCTGCGCGGGGCGGGCATCTCGCAGTCGTCAAGCTCCTGCTGTCGCGTGGGGCGAATGTGAATCATTTCGATAACGATCTCTTTTCGCCCGTCACGGCTGCTACCGCCGCGCGAAAGTGGGCGGTGGCGGAATGTCTCGCGGAACACGGCGGCGACTTCTCGCGCTGCGATGCGACGGGGCGGTGCGGGCTGGATTACGTGAAGCAGTGCCGGCGCAAAGCGCGGCGCGCGAAAATCGAGGCGATCCTCGTGAAGGCGGCGCGGTGATCGCGCTGGCGACCAACAAGACGAGCGCGGGAAACCTCATGGCATTCGCGGGTGACACGCCATGTAGCCGGTGGCCTCCAGCTCTCCGTGAAAATCACCTCTCCGCGCGCCGCGTTGAATCCGTTCACGATGCTCGCGTGGGCAAATCCTCCGCGCTGCGGCCACAGCTTCCGTTCCTCCATGCCCGCGCGCTCCAGCACCGCCGCAGGGTCCTGTGCAAAACGCCGTGCGAAATGCGTGTGGACGAAATCCCTCTCCTGGCTCCATCGACGGAACACTACCACCGTCATCCCTGCCGCGACTTACTTCCTCCCCACCAGACCAAACGGTGGTGACAGACTGATAGTTGTCCTCGCGCAAACGGTGGTGACCGCGCAAACGGTGGTGACAAACGGTGGTGACAGACTGATAGTTGTCCTCGCGAGTTGCTTCGGCTTTGGAGAGTCGTGATACCGCCTCATTGTTTCCGCTGCTCGTCAAAGCCGTAGTACTCGCGACTTGCTCGACCACAAATGTATTTCCATCCCAGCAGCCCCATCAGATAGATGCCAATTAGGGAGCCGAGTAATTGAGGGATAAACATTCCAGCACCCTGAGAATACATGGCGGCTGCCATACGCGCTGATGTCCAAGCTCCGGGACCAAAGAGGAGTAAAAGCGATACGGCAGTGATGTAGTAGGTCCACTGTGCCTTGCGGAAAAAGAGGAGCGCAAGAAACGGCACGTACGGGAAAAACATTTCGACCGTCACCAGCACGTCTGAGGGTGGCATTTTTGTATAAAGATGTGTCCGCAAAGCGACGGTCAGCCCGAGTAAGACAATCAATACTTTGTGTGAGCCTGGGCGCTTCATCTGAGGAGCGGGCGGTAAGCTGCTCGAAAGTATTTCGGGCCTCGGCGGCTGGTATGGGTTCTCGGGCTCCATTGTAGTTACCTCCTCCCCACCAAACTCCGCCCCGTCATCTCCACGGGCTGGTCAACGCCGAGCAGCGCGAGCAGCGTCGGCGCTACATCTGCGAGGACGCCGCTCTCCAGTTTCACGCTCGCGGCGTCTTCGGCCACATACAATAAATGCACGAGGTTGGTGGTGTGGGCGGTGTTGGGGGTACCGTCGGGGTTGCGCATTTGTTCGCAGTTGCCGTGGTCGGCGGTGATGAGGAGTTTGCCGCCGAGGGCGAGGGTCTTTTCTACGAGGAGGCGGACGGCGAGGTCGATGGTCTCGCAGGCGTGGATGCCGGCTTCGACGACGCCGGTGTGGCCGACCATGTCGGGGTTGGCGAAGTTGACGATGACGAGGTCATATTGTTCGATGCGGCGATAGAGTTCAAAGGCGAGGTCGGGGCCGCTCATCTGGGGCTTTTTGTCGTAGGTGGCGACTTCTTTGGGGCTGATGGCGAGGTAACGGTCTTCGCCGGGGTAGGGGTCTTCGATGCCGCCATTAAAGAAGAAGGTGACGTGTGGGTATTTCTCGGTCTCGGCGGCGCGGAGCTGGTGTTTGCCGGCTTTGCTGACGGTTTCGCCGAGGATCATGGCGAGGGATTGGGGGCCGAAGACGACGGGGCAGTCGTAGCTTTTGTCGTAGCTGGTGAGGGTGACGTAGTGGACCTTCGGCGTGACTTCGCGCTCGAAGCCGGCGAAGTGCGGGATGAGGAATGCGTCGGAGAGCTGGCGTGCGCGGTCACTGCGAAAGTTGAACCACAGGACGACGTCGCCATCGCGGATGCGTTGTTCGTTCGCTTCGCTGAAAATGATGGGCTGGAGGAATTCGTCGCCGCGCGGGTCGCTGGGGTAGGCGGCGGCGACGGCGGTGCTCGGTTTTTGAAGGCTCAGCGGGCCGCGGCCGAGGACGATGGCGTCCCACGCGAGTTTGTTGCGCTCCCAGCGTTTATCGCGGTCCATGGCGAAGTAGCGTCCGATGGCTGTTGCGATGCGGGCGTTGGTCCCGGCGATGCCGCGTTCGACGGTAGCGAGGTAGCCCGCGCCGCCGGTGGGCGAGGTGTCGCGTCCGTCGGTGATTGCATGGATGGCGATGTCTTTGACGCCGGCTGCGGTGGCGGATTTGCAGAGGGCGATGAGGTGGTCCTGATGCGAATGAACGCCGCCGTCGCTGACGAGGCCGATGAGGTGAAGGCGCGCACCTTTGGCTTTGGCAAAGGCTTCGGCGAGCACCGGGTTTGTGTCGAATTCGCCGTCGATGATCGCTTTGTTGATGCGCGTGAGGTCCTGGTAAACGATGCGTCCGGCGCCGAGGTTGAGGTGGCCGACTTCGCTGTTGCCCATCTGCCCATCGGGCAGGCCGACATCCATGCCGCTGGCGGAGAGACGCGCCTGCGGGTAAGTGGCGTAGAGGTGGTCGTGAAACGGAGTCTTCGCAAGCAGGGTCGCGTCGCCATTTTCGACAGCCATTTCGCGGCCTCCAGGATTCACGCCCCAACCGTCACGGATGATAAGAACAACAGGTGATTTTGCCATAAGTGCGAAGGAAAGCAGAGCGGCGCGGCGCTGTGAATGGTGATTTGTGATTCGTCGCAAGCGAGAAACGGCGCGCCTCCACGCTGGCGACCAATCACAAATCACCATTCACATCCCACGAACGCTCTGGCACACTCCGCGCATGATAACCGGCGTCACCGTAGTCGATCACCCGCTCATCCGTGTAAAAATGACCCGCATCCGCGATGTGGGGACGAGCTCGGAGAAATTCCGCGCGCGGCTCTCGGAGGTGGCTTCGCTGCTGCTTTTCGAGGCTACGCGGGATTTGGCGACGCGGGTGGATCCTATCACGACGCCGCTTGCGGCGTTCGATGGCGCGGCGCTGGTGCGACCGATT
This sequence comes from Verrucomicrobiaceae bacterium, assembly GCA_043719365.1. Taxonomy (GTDB): domain Bacteria; phylum Verrucomicrobiota; class Verrucomicrobiia; order Chthoniobacterales; family Chthoniobacteraceae; genus SXWH01. The sequence goes on from JAYSTZ010000670.1 coordinate 6,584, forward strand.
ATCGTCGCGCCGATCCTCCGCGCGGGGCTCGGGATTTCCGAGGGGATGCTCCGCATTTTGCCCGATGCGACCGTCGCGCACATCGGGATGAAACGCGATGAACATACGCATCGCCCGGTGCCGTATTATTTCAATCCGCCGCCCAACCTCGCCGCCGCCGATATCATCGTCGCCGACCCGATGCTCGCGACGGGCCACAGTGCGAGCGCCACCATCGCGTTGCTCAAAGAAGCAGGCGCGACGAGCATCCGGCTCGTGTGTTGCGTGAGCTGTAACGAAGGCCTCACTCAAATGCGCACCGCGCACCCCGACGTTCCCATTTACACCGCCGCCATCGACCCGACGCTCAACGAACGCGCCTACATCGTCCCCGGCCTCGGCGACGCGGGCGACCGGTATTTCGGGACGCTGTAGCTCGACATTCCAATGTCGAGTCAAGGTGTTCTCCGGCGATGGACGCGCTTCGAGTTTTGCGCGTCTAAACTCGACTTTGGAAAGTCGAGCTACAGTCGCCGATACAGCGCTTCGTAAGCATCCACCATCGCTCCGTGGCCGAAGCGGCTCTCCGCTTTCGCCCGCACGGCATGCCGATCCAGTGCGACCGTTTGCGCCACGAGCGGCGCGAGCTTTTCCACCGTGGACGCGCTGAAGCCCGTCACGCCTTCATCCACCACTTCGCCCACGCTGCCGCGGCGGATTGCGAGCACCGGCGTCCCGCACGCCATCGCTTCGATCATCACCAGCCCGAACGGCTCGTCCCATCGGATCGGGAAAACGAGCGCCGCCGCATCCCGAAGCAGCGCGTTCTTTTTTGCGAAATCCGCCGCGCCAATCCACCGCACGCGCTCGCCGTCGATGAGCGGACGGATGCTTTGCTCGAAGTAATGCTCCTCGGCGCTATTCTGCGGCACGCCTGCCAGCACGATGGGCATCCCAGCAGCCCGCGCAATGTGGATTGCGCTGAGCGGATTCTTTTCCGGCGACATCCGCCCTAGAAAAGCCAGATATTTCCCCCGCTCGAACGACGCCGAGTAGCGCGAGAAATCCACGCCATTATACACCACCGGAAATTCGCGCCCCAGCCGCGCCGAAGCTCCCGCGAGCTGCGAGTGGCTGATTCCGCAAACGGGCACTTGCGGGAAGCGGCGCATCGCCCATTCATCATCCGCGTGCGGGCTTGTGTGAAAGGTGAAAAGACACGGCGTCCGCGAAGCCGCGCCAAACGGCAGCCAGCCCGTCGGCAGATGCGCATGAATCACGTCGAACTCATCCTGCCGGGCCAGCGCCAGAGCCAGCGCAGCGCTCATGTAATATTCATGCATTAGCGCCTCGCCGCGCCCCATCAGCGTCGAGAGATTTGCCGGAATCACCGCCTCCAGCCGCGCCTTCGTCGTGCAATCTCCGCTCGCAAACAGCGTCACCTCGTGGCCGCGATCCGCGAGTTCATCGCACAACAGCGCGAGCAGCAGTTCGATGCCGCCGTACGTGGACGGCGGGATCGGCGTCCACAGCGGAGCGATTTGGGCGATACGAAGCGGGCTTCCATTCTGTGAGTTCATGTGTATAAGGGAGCCACATGCTAGCCCGACTCGTCCGTTCGCCAATGCGACATTTCATATTTACCGCCACATTTTTTGCCGCCGCCGCCATCGCGCAGGAAGCAACCGTAGCGCCTGCAGAGAAACCTGCCGATGCAGCCGGGACGCCCGCCGTCACAAGCCTCACGCCCCCCGGTGAGCCCGAAGTCGCCCGCGCAATCCTCGTCAACAAACGCGAGCTCACCGCGCAGCTCCAGATTTTTCTAGATCAGCAAATGTTCAGTCCCGGCCGCATCGACGGCAGTCCGGGGCGCTTTGTCACTAACGCCCTCAAGCGCTGGCAGCGCGCCCGCGGCCTCCCCGAGACGGGCGTCGTCGATGAGAATGTGCCGCTCGACAGCGTCTATCCCGTTTACACCTTCCACAAGTTCGACAAATCCGAGCTCAAATACGTCGGGAACCTAGAGACCAAGCCCGCCGCGCAGGCCAAGGTCAAATACCTCCCTTACGCCAGCTACAGCGAGTTCCTTTGCGAGCGCTATCATTGCTCCATCGAGTTCCTCATGAAGCTCAATCCCGGCCAGAAGTTCAACAGCCTCAAAGCAGGCGACGAAATCCGCGTCCCGAACGTCGCGCCCTTCAAGATCGAAGACATGCCCGACACCGGCAACCTCCCCGAGAAGCCCGAATTTGCAAACCGGCGCATCGTAGTCACTCTGAAGGAAACCATCCTCGACCTATACGAAAAAGACGCACTCATCGCCAGCGTCCCCATTGCGCCGGGTTCCAGCGCCCATCCTACTCCGCCAGGCAAGTGGCGCGTCCTCGGAGTAGCGTCCATGCCCACATTTCGCTGGGACAAAGGCGTGCTGAATCGCGGCGTCCGCACTAGCGAGTTTTACATGCTCCCTTGCGGTCCCAACAATCCCGTCGGAGTCGGCTGGATCGGCCTCAGCAAGCCCGGAATCGGCATCCACGGCACCAACAATCCCAACAGCATCGGCTCCTTCGCCAGTCACGGCTGCATGAGGACTGCAAATTGGGACATCTCCCGCCTCGCCCACATGATCACGAAGGAAACGCCCGTCGAAATCAAATGACCGAAACTGCAAAAATAGATGCTTTTTCGATCCCCGGCGAACCCCTTCACCAGAGGGACTTTAAGAAAAAGAACAGGTTTGAAGAAAATTTGTAACAAAATTCCCTTGCACAACGAATGGAAGATTGTAACTACTGCGAGCAAGCATCGGCTGTGTGGCCGATAATTTTTTATAAAATCCCTTGCGCGCCTCGAAAAATCGCTTAAACAGAACTACAAATGAAAATCACCCACGAACTTAAAAAAGTCGCTCTCGCAGCGACTGTCGCACTCATCGCAGTCCCTGCCTTCGCTCAGACGACAGCAACGACGGACCCAGTTGGTTTCACGACAATGGTAATTGCTGCGGCGTCAGCTTCGGATCCTTCGTATACGTTTGGCGGTGTTGGGCTCACACGCGCAGTCTCGTATCAGGGCTCTGCCGAGACCGCCACCGGCGGAGCTTCCACTCTGGTTGACAATGAGGCTAATTGGACCGATAACCAATTTAATGGTGCTGCGTCGGCTGTTACTCATTACGTTGAGATCACTTCGGGTGCTGCGGCGGGCACGACGTATGACATTGTTGCCACCAGCGACGCGGCCAACAGTTTGACGCTTGCTCAACCGCTTGCAGCGTCGGTTGCAGCTGGCGTGACATTCAGGGTTCGCCAGCATTGGACAATTGGGAGTGTATTTGGGCCGGCGAACGAGTCTGGTTTGCAAGGTGGTTCTGCTTCGACCGCTGATCAAATCCTCATATACAATGGCACTGGGTACGACAGTTATTTCTATCGTACTGCTGGAACGCCGGGCTGGCGTATTGTGGGCGATAATGCAACCCCGCGCGACGGGGTTCTAATTTACCCTGATGATGGCATCATCTTGAAGCGTAATGTCGCAACAGTTGTGAACGTGACGTTGATGGGAGCGGTGAAACTTGGACAGTCATCATATGCAGTATTGTCCGGCAATAATTTCATTGCGAATCCATGTGCCTCACCGATGACGCTTCTCAGTTGTGGCATCTACACTGGTAACTCTGCGACCGGCCTTTTAGGTGGGTCGGCGGGGACAGCGGACAAAGTTTTAACTTGGAATGGGTCTGGTTATAATTCGTATTTTTGGCGCACAGCAGGAACTCCTGGGTGGCGTTTGGTCGGTGATAACACAACAGACGTCGGCAGCACTGTTATCCCAATCAATTCAAACGTGATTGTCCAAAGAGCCGGAGCTGCCTTCAACTGGGTTATCCCGCAGCATCCAGCAAGCCTTTGATTCATTTTAATAAATTACCAACCATGAAAAAGCTACTCAACCTAATCTTAATCACAATTTCTGCAACCGTTGCACATTCTGCGACGGTGAACTGGGGCGTAACTGGAGTGGGAGACAGTTTTATTGTCGATTCAACCGGTGCTGCCTTAGCTGCTAATTCGCTCGTTCGTATCGGGTTTTTCAGTCTTACAGATTCCCAAATTCTCGCATTAGCGGAACCAACGCCTGCAAATATTTCCGCATTGAATTCGTCCTTCGTTGAATGGGATTCATCACGGATCGGAGCTGGGAATGGTGGGGCACCTGGCGTTTTCGATAAAGCATCGTCTCGTTTGCTGAGTACGTTCGCACCCGGCGGAGGAGTGCAACTGTACATGTGGTTTTTGAAATCCACGAACAACTCGAGTAATGCGTTGAGTATCTCCAGTGGTGTCCAGCAGGCTATTGTCTATCGAAATAAACTCAATGATCCGGATTGGGCCGTACCCACATCGGATCTTGCATTCCCAACAAATGCAGACACGAGTGATATTGGTGCACCGGGTGGAGGATTGAGGTCTGGATCTGTTGTTTTGGCGGGGAATTTTCTCCCGAATTCCTCCCCAGGTGCAACCTTCAACGGTGGCCCAAGTTCTGCAATTCAATTAGCGGCTTCGGTTCCAGAGCCAACATCCGCATTCCTTGTCGCCGTTGGCGCTGCTGGTTTGATGATGCGCCGCCGCCGTCAGAGCTAGGCTGACCGAAAACGACATTCTTTTGTCTCACGAAGGCAAGCCGCAAGGCTTGCCTTCGTATTTTCATAGTAGGGCCTGTATGAGGTATGGCGTAGCACGCCAATCGAAGACGGAAAGCGTGAATTCACCGGATTGCTGCGTGGTATCTTCATAAGCCTCCTGTGGCGCAGAAGCGCGGCCAACGGGAGGAGGCGTAAAGGAGCGGCGAATTCATTCGCCGACCTGCACAACGCGAAGCGTCCAATCCCTTATCCGCGCTTGCTCCAAGGCTGGACGCGTGACCGATTGGGCGCTGCGCGCTATGGGGGGCGGCGAATGAATTCGCCGCTCCTTTACGTCCCTTTGCTATGGCGGGGCTTTTCACACACTCTGAGTGTGCCGGACCCGCCGGGACCCGTCTTTCGGGCCCCTCCCGCTGGCCACGCTTTTTCGCGACCGGGGAGGCTAACCAAATTCAAACGGAAGTGGGGCGAGATTGAGAATCTCGCCACCTTTGCTTGGCTCTTGCCGAGTTCCTGCAATCCGACTCAAAAAATCGCACTGCTTCGTGAAAGCGTTAATCCTAGAAAAGGCAGTTATTAACCGCAGATTTCGCAGATTTCGAAGATTGGCAACAAGTTGCAGAAGATACTCCTCTCGCCCTGTGGGTGAGCGGACCTCCGTTCGCAAGCTCCTTAAAATCCGCGAAATCTGCGGTTCCAACTGCTTCTTTTAGGTTTATGCGGGCAAAACGACAACTCCCCTCGCTGGCAGGCTACTCCACAGTCACGCTCTTCGCGAGGTTGCGCGGTTTATCCACATCGCATCCGAGCTTCACTGCGGTGTGATAAGCCAGGAGTTGCAGCGGAATGGCGGTGAGAATCGGCGACAGATAATCGGGGCATTCGGGGATGGTGATGATGTCGTCGGCGACTCGGCGCAGAGCTTCTTCATGGCCCTCGGTGCCAATGGCGATAATTGGGCCTTTGCGGGCCCGAACCTCCTCGATGTTGCTCACGTTCTTTTCAAATACGGAGTCTGCGGGCGCGATGACGACGGTCGGAAGCTCGGGCGTGATAAGGGCAATGATTCCGTGTTTCAGCTCCGCGCTGGGGTGTCCGCTGGCGTGGATGTAGCTGATTTCCTTCATCTTTAGCGCACCTTCGAGAGCGATGGGATAATTAAACTGCCGACCGAGGAACATCATTGCCTGCGAGGTCGCGTATTTGTCGGCGATGCGGCGGATGTGTCCGTGCTGCGAAAGGATGCGCCGGATTTTGTCCGGGAGCGCTTCGAGTTCCTCAATGATGCGCAGACCTTCAGTGGTGCTGAGGTGACGGATTCGACCGAGCAAGAGCGCAATGAGCGTGAGGATTGTGACCTGCGAAGTGAACGACTTCGTAGCCGCGACGCCAATCTCCGGACCGGCGTGCATGTAAACACCGCCGCCGCTTTCTCGGGCGATCGTGCTGGCGACATTGTTGCAAATCCCGAGCGTGCGCAGGCCTTTGCGCTGCGCTTCGCGGAGAGCGGCGAGGGTGTCTGCGGTTTCGCCGCTCTGGCTGATGCAAAAGACAAGCGTGTTCTTCGGCAACGGGAGCTGGCGGTAGCGAAACTCACTGGCAAACTCCACCTCTACGGGAATATGCGCGAGGGCCTCGATGATGTATTCGCCGCACATTGCCGCGTGTGCCGCAGTGCCGCATCCCGTCAGGATAACACGGTCTATGTTGCGCAGTTCCGTAGGGGTCATGCCGAGACCTCCGAGCTTCGCAGTGGCGTCCTCTCGCGACAACCGCCCTCGCATAGCATCGCGAATGGTGTCGGGTTGCTCGAAGATTTCCTTGAGCATGTAGTGCGGGTATTCTCCGAGGCTCACATCCTCGGCGGAGAACTCAACTTTCGACACTTCATATCCGCTCGCACCGCCCAGCAGCGAGCTGACCTCGAAATCGTCCGGCCCGAGCACGGCAATGTCAAAGTCCTTCAAATAGACCGCTTCCCGTGTGTGAGCGACAATAGCGCTCACATCGCTTGCGAAAAAATTCTCCCCTTTTCCCACGCCGAGCACCAGCGGCGAGCCTCGTCGCGCACCAATGATCACGGACGGCACATCGGCGTGCATCAGGATAATTCCATAAGTCCCCACGACCCGTGTGAGGGCTTCGCGCAACGCAGCCACAAGTTTCGCGCTGCTCGGCGCGTCCGGCAGGGCGTCATAGTGCTTGCCGATTAAGTGGGCGAGCACCTCGGTATCCGTCTGCCCCTCAAACTCGTGACCTTCGCTGACGAGTTGGTCGCGCAGCGGGCCGTAGTTTTCGATGACGCCATTGTGGCAGATAAAAAGACGGCCGCTTTTGTCGGAATGTGGATGCGCATTTTCATCCGTCACCCCGCCATGCGTAGCCCAGCGTGTGTGTGAGATGCCCACGTGCCCGCCGACCGGCGACTCGGCAAGAAGCGCGGCGAGATTCGCAATGCGCCCCACCTTTTTTCGCACTTCGATTTTTCCGTTTGCCAGCGTGGCGACCCCGGCGGAGTCGTACCCGCGATATTCCAATCTCCGCAACCCGTCGAGAAGCACAGGCACCGCTTCGTTTTTTCCGATGTATCCAACAATTCCGCACATAAGGGTCCGACCTAAGCGACTCGGCGCGAATCATTCAACGGCGACATCGTGGAATCTCGTCCACCGGAGGTCTTGCGCTGGCGGTATTTGAGGTGATCGCCCACGGGGACCTTGCGGATCGGGACGTAGCTTCGGTCTTCCCGCCAACTCACGGTGTCGCCGCTGGCGGAGGGTTTTGTGTATTTGACCCAGCGGCCCGTGGTTTCATCAAGGGTCATGTCGTGTTTGCGACCGCCTTCCCGCTCGGGCCCGGGGAAGTCTAGCGGGAGGAATTTCCCGCAGGAACCAGCCCAGTCGATGAAGGCTGCCCACTGTTTTTCTGGTCGGGAGAAGTCCCGGTCTTCCCCATCAGCCGGTCCATCTGTGCATGTGCGGCAACGGAGGAAAGCCGCAGCATCCGCAAGCGCGCCTGCCGAGCCTGAGATGAGTAGCTGTTCGGTGTCACTCACGGAGTGCATGGCGATGAATAGGGCGGGAGGCAATCATTGTGATGAAAGAGCGACCGCTGTATCAGGCAGTCTTGGTTGATTCCTCCGTGAGCGCGTGAATCGCGGCGTCGTAGGCTTTCAGCCCGCCGAAGGCATCGGTGATCGTTGATGATGCCGACGTCCTGTAGCTCAAATCAGTATGGCTTTGGCAAGCAGGCGACCGGAGCGTGTCGCTCGCGCAAGGGCGATCTTACTTCCCAAAAAGCGCCGCGATTTCCTCCTGCATCGCCTCGGCGGCGGCGCGCGGATCGGCAGCGTTGCGGATCGGGCGGCCTACGACGATGTGGTCGGCTCCGGCTTCAAAGGCCTGCGTGAGCGTCATGGTGCGCTTTTGGTCGTCGCTCCCTTTTTCGCTCGCGGCGCGGATGCCGGGGGTGATGATGAGCGGGCCGTCGCCAAGTTCGGCGCGGAGTCGGGCGGCTTCCAAGCCGGAGCAAATGAGGCCGTCGATTCCGGCGGCGACGGCTTTTTTCGCGCGCATCGAGACGAGTTCTTCGACGGGGCCGCTCCAGCCGAGCTCGGCGATGTCGTCCTTGTCCATGCTGGTGAGGACGGTGACAGCGAGCAGTTTCATGTCGCCCTTTACCGGCACGGCACCGGCGTAAATCGACGAGACACCGTGGAGCGTGCAAAAGGTCGCACCGCTGCGGGCGAGGTTTGCGACTGCGCCGCGCACGGTGGCGGGCACGTCGTAGAATTTGATGTCGGCGAAGATCTTCTTTCCGCGGGCGCGGAGTTCTTCCAGCAGCTCGAAGTAGTGCCCGCCCATGCAGAATTCGAGACCGAGTTTGTAAAAGGTCACCGAGTCGCCGAGCCGGTCCACCCACGCGCGGGCGTCTTCGATGGTGGGAACGTCGAGGGCAAAAATGAGTCGGTCGCGGTTGTCGATGGCTTTTGGCATGGTCCAGATGTGATGGCGCAACGACGGCGGAGTGGCAATGCAGTTTGCGCTTCCGCCGAAGTGATTGTGGATGCAGAAGAGCGGGATGAATCCGATTATTATTACACTGCTCATCGGAGCAGTTGGCGGCGTGATGGCCGCTTTGTGCGGTGTAGGCGGCGGCGTCGTCATGGTTCCCGCATTTGTCATGCTGCTGAAAATGGGGCAGAAAACCGCCGTGGCCACATCGCTCGCAGCGATCGTGCTTACGGCGACATTCACGACTGCAAAAAATCACATCAATGGATTCATCGACTGGCGCACAGCGATCCTCGCGGGCGTGGCGGGCGCGCTGGTGGGCTGGTTCGCTGCGGATTGGTTGAAGGCGCTTTCCGATACCACTCTCAAGCGATTCTTCGCCACGGCGATCATCGTCTTCGGCGTGCAGATGTGGATTCAGTCGTTCCAAAAATAGCTGGCAACCCAGTTACCCGTCGCGACTCCAGATATTAACCCCTACGAGCCACCGAAGGCATCACCAGCCGTCACCTTGCATGACGACTTGCGCGCCCAAAGGCGCAGGCCAGCGTCCCATAAACTTGCGCTCACAAACGTACGAAGTGAAAGACCGATAACGCACACGGAACAGGGATGACATATTGTGTGGATTTCGAATTCAGAGAGCAGTGCGCCGGACTGCGGTGCGCCTGAAATCGCGAGCGAAGTGTAATAAAGCTGAGGCTTCGATCACGGAAATATCGACCCGCCGCCGCTTGCTTTGTCTGGGGGCTGGAATAAGAGGACGCCTTTTCGCTCTCATCATGTAATCATCCACAACAACTCATGAAAAATGCACTTCTTCTCGTCTTGCTCATAGCCGTCGGCGTCGGCGCGTATTTGTATAAGGGTTCTTCCCGGTCGGCCATGAAAGCCGATCCGGCTTTGAAGAAGCGGCTCACGGCGATTCAATACAACGTGACGATGGAAAACGGGACGGAGCCGCCTTTTAAAAACGAATACTGGGACAATCACGCGGCGGGCATCTATGTCAGCATCGTCTCGGGCGAGCCACTGTTCAGCTCAAAGGATAAGTTCGAGTCCGGCACGGGCTGGCCGAGTTTCACGCGGCCCATCCGGGAGGCGGCGGTGAAGGTGGCTCTCGATACTTCTCATGGGATGGAGCGTGGTGAGATCCGCTCGGTGAAGGCGGATACTCATTTGGGCCATGTGTTCGATGACGGCCCGGGGCCCACGGGGAAGCGCTACTGTATAAATTCTGCAGCGCTGAAATTTGTGCCGCAGTCGGAGCTCACGGGCGCGGACCTCGGTGAATATGCCGCGGGTTTCGCCACCGGCGAGGTTGCACCGGTCGCGAGCAAGGGTGACGAATTGCAAAAGGCGACATTTGCCGCCGGGTGTTTCTGGTGCATGGAGGCTATTTACGAAAGCATCGAGGGCGTCGGCGATGTCGTATCGGGCTTTTCCGGCGGGCAAACGCAGAACCCCACCTACCGGAATCACGGCAATCACACCGAGACCGTCGAGTTTAGCTACGACCCAAAGCGGGTGAGCCTTGAGACGCTGCTGCGGGTGTATTGGAAGTCCCACGACCCGACCAATGGCAGCGGAGTCGCGCCGGATTTCGGCCCTAGCTATCGCCCCGTCCTTTTCTATCGCACACCGGAGGAAAAGGCCGAGATGGAACGCGTGAAGGCGCTCGTGCAAAAGGATTTCACCAAGCCCATCGCGACGGAGATCGTCCCTTACGAGAAATTTTGGGCGGCGGAAGACTACCATCAAAACTACGTGAAGCTGAACCCGGACGACCGCTACGTGAAAAACGTAAGCCTGCCGCGTTTGCGCGAGGCGCTGGAGGCGCTGAAAAAGCCGTAAAAGAAGCGACGAGGAAGCAGACTCAAAGGAGCATTGCACTTCGGAGCGAGTGGTCGTGCAGCGGCCGGATTAAGGCGGCACGCAAAGTAGCCCGCGAGTCCCTTCGCGGCATTCCGCCACTCGCGAAGCGACCACTCAATCAAAGTGCCGCTTCGCGGGAATCAAAATGCCGCGAAGGGACTCGCGGGCTACTTTCTTTCGA
>JAYSTZ010000068.1:0-11913 GCA_043719365.1 Verrucomicrobiaceae bacterium
GTCTTGCCGTCGTAGCCGCGGTTCACTCCAGGCGTCGGCGCAATGGGGTAGGTCGCCTGATCCTTCACGACTTGCAGTCCGGTGCCTGCGCCGCCGGTCCAGTTTGGGTTGCGCTTGTAGAGCGCTTCCGAGACGAGATTTGCCCGGAGGAAGTCGCTGTTGAAATTGTAATACTGCCGCCCGTAGTCGTCCTGCGCCATGCCCCACTGGCCGCGCGACGGGACGCTGTCGGAGATAAATTTTCCGTCCTTCAGCCGGTAGCGCGTCCCGTGGTTTGCAGAGTAGATCCAGTTATCTAGGAAGCGGGTAGGGGAGTTCGCCATGTGCTCGGGCTGGCCGGTGCGGGAGCCGTAGGCTCCATCGACTTGCTCTTTCACGTCGGCTTTTCCGTCGCCGTCTGTGTCCTTCATGAACCACAGCACGGGCGGCTCTGCGACGAGCGCGCCGCCATTCACGACCATGATTGCGCGGGCCAACGTCAGGCCATCGGCGAAGACGGTTTTCTTGTCCGCTTTTCCGTCGCCATTGGTGTCTTCGAGAATCGAGATGACGCACGTCGGCTTGTCTTCTCCATTGGCGTCCACATCGGGCATGTAGCCTCGCATCTCCAAGACGTAGAGCCGACCTTGATCATCCCAGCCCATCGATACCGGGCACTCGATCATCGGCTCGGAGGCGAACAGCTCCACTTTGAATCCGGGCGCGACTTTGAAGGTCTTGAGCTCCTCCCCGGGCGATAGGGGTTTGGGCGGCGGAAGCTTGAACTTCAGCTCCACTTTTTCCGGTCCGGCGTTTCCGGCGTTGAGCGCCCAAGCTGCGGTGGTGGCTGCGACGAAAGTTGCTGTGAGGATAAAAGGACGAATCATTTTGATACGAATACGGTTGTCATACCGCGCGGGTTGCGCGGCTTTAGAAAAATGCGAGCGATGAAGCGTTATTGCGCGTCGCTGCTTCCGGGCAGGCTCAGCGCGCTGCTGCTCCAGTAGTCGATGATTTCGAGCGCCTGAAAGCGGAAGACGATCAGCAACGCGTCGTTCAGCGGAATGCCGATACGCTGAGCAATGATTTGCAAAGACTCAGAGCCGTTGATCGCTGTTGCGAAGCGCGCTTCGACATCGTTCAGCTTGATCTTCTGGATCATCTCGTAGCCGCGCCGTGTGTAAGCTGGCGAGCCGTTCGGGTCGGGGCGTTGCGAAGGCGGGAGTTGGTCGAAACGCACGTGGCGAAGTGCGGCGAGGATGTAGTTATCGGCGTCCTCATTGCTCGGCGGGAAATTGCGCACGTATTCCGGAACGCGGTCGGTTTCCTCGAACTCGAAATTCACGCGCCCAGCCGTGTAGAGCTGCGCGAAGAGCCGCTGGCCGTGCTCGCGGGTGATCTGCACGACGTCGTCATGCGGGAACCCGTTGCGAGCGCTGAGGAAAAGGAACATCGGGCAACCCGTGACCTGCTGGTTCACCTGTCCTTCAATGATGAGCCCGAGATTTGTCGCGCTCAGAATCACCGGCGACCCGGCGCAATAGAGATGCGAGTTTTTCGTCGTGGCAAAAAGGAAACGCCCGCCCGCCATGAACAGTTCGATGGGATGCCGCCCGAGGAAAAACCGCAGGATGCCGGTGAGCCGATCGCCCTGTGCCATTTGGAGGGATTGACGCAGTGAGAAAAACCCCGTGTGTCCGCTGAACGCAACGCCTGCACCGCTGCTGCGACCGGGCAGCATCCGGCGCGCGGAAGGCTTGCTCTCGAGTAAATCCGACACAGCGCCCAGCAGTGCTTCCGGGGCTACGGGCTTCATCAGCACCCGGAAAACAGTCGGATAGCGGCCCTCGAAATTTCCGCCCTTCGACGGGTCGATCATGAAAATGACCGGCACTTGCGCCGAGGAAGGATCTCCCGCGAAGCGCTCCAGCACAGCCTCGGAATCCATGTCCGGCAGCGAATCGCTGAGGAGGATCACGTCGGGATGCGCGACGGCGAAGCGCTCAAACCCATCCGAGCCGCGTGCTGCGGAAAGGACATCGCAGCCGGGGAAGTGTTGTTGCAGAACGGTTTCGGCGAGACGTGCCGTTGCTTGAGAGTCGTCGATGACGAGAATTTTTTGAGCCATACCAGTTTGGAAAATGAGCGCGGAGGATGAAGGCCGTGAAGAGCCACTGTCAATCCCCGCGCAGAGAAGCTTTTTCGCGAGGGGGGCGCGATGTTTTTCCCCGCAGGCTCGACACGGGAAGGTGCAAATCGTAAATGAGTGCAATGTCCGACGCTCTGCTTCAAATGCCGCCCCGAGAAAATATCATCCTTATCGGCTTTATGGGGAGTGGCAAAAGCACCGTGGGCCGGATGCTCGCCCGGCACTTGCGGTTCCACTTTGTCGATACCGATCGTTTGATCGAAGAGCGCTCGCGTATGACCATTAAAGGCATGTTCGCTCAGCATGGAGAGGCGTATTTTCGCGAGCGTGAAACCGCCACTTTGGAGTCGCTGTCAGGCATCCGGCGTCATGTCCTCGCGACCGGCGGCGGAATCGTCACCCAACCGCGCAACACTCCGCTGCTCCGCGCGCTCGGATGGGTGGTGCAGCTCACCGCCGACCCCGATGAGCTCTACGCCCGCGTGGCGAAAAGCACGGATCGCCCGCTCCTGCAAACCGAGAACCCCCGCGAACGCATCCAGGCCCTCGTCGAAGAGCGCCGCCCCATGTATGCCGCCGCCGCGCATTTCACGGTCAATAGCACCGGCCTCCCGCGGGAGCGCGTCGTCGATATGATCGTGGAAGAAGCCCGGGAAGTCTTTGGGTGGTAGTAGGAGAGAGCGACAGCCGCTCTGGCCCGCGAGATGCGGATGGGGTAGCAAAAAAGCGAAAACTCTCGGGCCACTCTTTTGATGATACGCGACGGTGTCGGCATTTCATCTCGCGCATGGGTTGCTGGCGAGCGGACGGTCGTTTCGCTAAAATGTTTCGCTTGACCGCGAAGGGGCGGCTGATAATAACAATCCCCTTTCCGATACGACTGGCGCACTTTTTTGGGTGCTGTGCAGGCGGAAGCGTTTCGGGGTCTTAGCTCAGTTGGTAGAGCGCCTCAATGGCATTGAGGAGGTCAGGGGTTCGAACCCCCTAGGCTCCACCACTTCACAAAATGTGAAGTTTTTTCGGTGGACGGGCACTTTATCCAAAGTCCTCCGTTGCCAGCGCAGGGTTCGGGAACGTATAGACGTCACTACCGTGAGTAACTGCTGTTCGTTTTACCGTTCGTCCATTGGAAAGAAAACCGTTGTCGCCGTGACTGGCGCGATGCTGATCGGATTTGTCGTGATGCATTTGATTGGCAACCTGCAATTTTTTGCAGGGCCGAAGCTGATCAATGAATACGGCACCAAGCTCCGGCATCTGCCGTTCGGGCTTCTTTGGGTCATGCGTCTGGGCCTTCTTGGCGTGGCCATCGCGCACATTGCGACCACGATTATCCTCATCAAAGAGAACCGTGCCGCGAAAGGGCAGGGGTATGCGAAAAAGAGCAGTGTGCAGTCGAAAGTAGCCACGCGTCTCATGGCTCTCAGTGGCATTGTTCTCCTGAGCTACATCGTTTTCCACATCCTTCATTTCACCACGCACACCGTTTCGCCGCAGTTCTCGGGATGGACGGATGGCGAGGACCATGATGTGTATCGGATGCTCGTGGCGGGCTTTAGTAATGTGGCCATCTCGGTCTTTTATATTGTCGCAATGGTGCTCCTCGCGATGCATCTCAGCCATGGTGCGGCGAGTCTCTTTCAGACACTGGGAATCCGGACAAGAAAGCTGGCGTGTATCCTCGGAATCGGCGCTCAAGCACTGGCCTGGGTGGTTTGCGCCGGATACATCAGTATTCCCGTCGCGGTTCTCCTCGGAAAATACGATAAAGCGCACATTGAGCGTGTTTCGAAACTAAATTCGCCGAAGCCCTAATAAAAGTGAAGTTTAGCACGTAGCCCTGTTTGACACCGCGCCTTTAATCATCTCTATTCATTCCATGGATGCCATCATCGAACCTCAAGAATCAACCGCCCAGAAGTTTCAGAAGAAACTCGCGGAGTCTCGTTTCTTTTTCATGTCCTTCACCATTCACGTACTACTCGTCGTTTTCGGCGGCAGTATCGTGCTTTTCAAGGCATACATGGAGCCGCCGGACTTTGTGGCGGAAGGCGGAGATGGTCTGATGGCCGCGCCGGATACTGCGCAGGCACCTGAACAACAGCCTCAGGATTCTGTTCCTGTGGAGTCTTTCCAGCAGCCGACGCCGACGCTCAACTCTCCGACCGTCGATATTCTTTCCACCACTTCAAACACCGCCACGTTCAAAGTTGCCCCCGCAGCGGTGAAAGTGAACATTCAAACGCCACAGGCCGTTGACCTCGCGAAGGCGACCGGCCAGGTGGCGAAGGGGCTTTCCGGTGGACTGGGATCGCTCCCTGGAACGATGCGCGGTCGTGTCGGCTCCGGTCGTGCTGCGGCGATGACGCAGAACAAAATGAAGAACGCCAGCGAGCAGGCCGTGCTTCGCGGGCTGGAGTGGCTGCGTCAAAACCAAAACCCGAACGGTTCATGGGGCGACCAAAACACGGGCGGCATGACGGGCTTTGCTCTATTGTGTTTCCTCGGTCACGGTGAGACGGGAGATTCCCCGCAGTACGGCGTCACGGTCAATAAAGCGGTCCAATGGATTCTCGATACCGGCACCAAGTACCAAGGTCGCTTGAGCATGGACGACAATTTCACGCAGCCCGGTGTCTATGAGCACGGCATCTGCACCTACGCCCTCGGTGAGTATTACACGATGACGAAGGACGAGCGCGTGATGGAGCTTTTCAAGCAAGCGATTGGATACATCGTTCAAGGTCAGGGTCCCGATGGCGGCTGGATGTATGCTTACGACAAGACGCAGAGCGACACATCGGTGTCAGGATGGCAGATTCAGTCGTTGAAAGCGGCCCATCTCTCCCAATTGAAAATCCCCGGTGTGGACGAAGCACTCGACCGCGCGATGAAAAATCTCGAGCGCGTAAAGGGAAACAACGGCGGATACGGTTATCGCAAAGCTGAAGACCGCTATTCGCTCTCCGGCGTGGGAATTCTTTGCAGTCTCTTTTGGAAGGGCGAGCGCGGGGAACTGCGCAAGGGAATGGACTGGGTCATCGACACGACTGAGAAAGAAGGCGGACTGAAGTATAAAGGCGACAAGGCCGATCTCTACGCCTGGTATTACCATACACAGGCGTGCCTGATGTTTGGCGGTGCCGCATGGCAGAAGTGGAATCGCTGGTTCCAGGATGAAATCGTGGGAGCTCAAAGCCCTGATGGAAGCTGGCCGCAGACCGGCGGCAAGGGCCACCGTGAGAACGATGCGACGAAGACGGGACAAGTGTATCGGACGACCCTGTGCATCCTCATGCTCGAAGTCTTTTACCGCTACATGCCGACCAACCGCGAGGGCTAGGCTTGGGGATTTCGAATGACGAAGTCGCAAGCGTGCGGCTTTAAATCAAACGGCACCCGTTCCGTTACTCACCATTCGTCATTGCGCGAATCCGCCCTTCGAACAGCCACATTTCTGTCACTGATTCTTCGCTTCACAGACTGGGCGGAACTGGTAGCGTAATGTCCTACCAATGACATCGACCGCAGTGAATCCCGCTCCAGCGCCCACCTACAGGGCTCGACTGGCGGCAAATCCCGAAGACATCCGCGCCGCACAGCGACTGCGGTTTGAGGTCTTCAATCTCGAGCTCAACGAAGGCCTTTCCGAGAGTTGGCGCACGCACATGGATGTCGATCGATTCGACGCCGTTTGCAGCCACCTTGTCGTGGAGCATACTCCGACCGGCGCGATTGTCGGAACCTATCGCCTTCAAACTGGCGCGATGGCTGCGGCGAATCTTGGCTACTACAGCGAGCAGGAATTCGACTTCTCCCCCTACGAATCCGTCCGGGCGGAGATCGTGGAATTGGGGCGCGCTTGCGTCCATGTCTCGCACCGGCGCTCGAATGTTCTCAACATGCTTTGGCGCGGCATCGCGGAATACTCTGTCGAGCGAAACGCGCGTTATCTCATTGGCTGTAGTTCACTCACTTCGCAGGACGCAGCATTGGGGCATGGGATGTATTTGAAACTCGCGGACTACTTGGTTCCCGAGCATTTCCGGACCGTCCCACTTCCGCAATTCCGGTTGCCTGATGTGGCGCCTTTGGATCCGTGCCCGGAGCCGCCCCGCTTGTTGCGCTCTTATCTCAGCGTCGGCACCCGCATTTGCGGACCGGCGGCGATCGATCGCGAGTTCGGATCGCTTGATTTTCTCACACTGATCGATCTGCACGATATGCCGACGGTGATGAAGGGACGCTTCGTCGGCTAGGCATGGCGGGCGTTTTCGGAACCGTCCGCAGCGCGGCTCGGATCGGTATCTTTCCTGCGCTCACTGCTGCTTGCTTCGGTGATTTCTGGCTCAGCGGGGCATCGGCCAGCTTGAAGTCCCGCGTAAATTGGTTGCGGCGTTCTTCCCGTCGGCATGCGAAATGGATGGGGCTGAGCATCCGGGTATTCGGCCCGGTCCCAACGGACGAGCTGATTGTTTCCAATCACGTCAGCTACCTCGACATCCTTGCCCTCAGTATTGTGACTGGCTGCGGATTTGTGTCTAAGAAGGAAGTGCGTGGCTGGCCGGTCTTCGGCACGTATGCAGCGATGGGCGGCACCATCTTTGTGGACCGCGAGCGCCGCAGCGCTGTGGCGGATGCGACAGAGCTGATGAAAGGGCACCTCGACCAGCACATTCCCGTCACCCTTTTTCCCGAGGGAACCAGCACCGACGGCAGTGTTGTGCTCCCATTTCGCACATCGCTCCTGGAGCCCGCCGTTCATCTATGCAGGCCTGTCGTGCCGTGCGGGCTACGGTATTCCCTGCGCGATGGAAGCGTGGCGGATGAAGTCGCCTATTGGCGCGACATGAGCCTCGCCACGCATCTCCCGAATCTCCTCACGAAAACGGGGCTGCAACTCGAAATGCATTTCGGAAACCCGAGGACCGGCAGCGATCGAAAAGAACTCTCCCGTCTTCTTCACTCCGACGTCTGCAAGCTTGCAGGCGTCAGCGAATAGCGGAGAAATCCACGTCCTTGAGCGCTGCGACGATTGTCTCACTCGGCAGCACCAGCGTTTCGATGCGGCCGGACCGCGCAATCACCATCCCGACGACATTGCCGTCGAGGTCCGTAACGGGCCCGCCGCATTGCGACGCGTCGAGCGGAAAATCCGTCTGAATCACGCTCGGGAATTCGCCTCTGCGAGCGCTCACCGTGCTGCCCATCGCATTCATCCGGTCATCCCGCTTGCTCTGCCGCGCGACGCCATTGCTGCCGAGATCGCCGAGCACGATTTCCTTCTCGATGAGCATCGTTCCGCGTTGAAGTTTGAGCCGGATTTTGTCGCCGGGCCTCTTGTTGGAAATTGACTTCGTGAATCCGTACACCGTGGACGGCTTCGCGCCATCGAGCTCCATGATATGGTCGCCCGGCTGGACGCCCGCAGCTTTCGCAGCGCCTGAGTCCAGAACCCTTGACACATTCAAACCCTTGTCGTCGCTCGCGAGTCCGACTCCCAGAAAGCCCTGGCCTTCGAGCCGGATGCTTCGCGCCGCGACACTCACGACGCCGATCGCCACCGGGTCGCGCCCAGCGGGTGCGACGGCGGTGATGAATGTTCCAATCTCTGGCGAAGAAGTCCGCGCCCACTGGGCGATAGCAATGTCCGCCGTCTCCGCCTTGATCAGCGCGAGGTCATGCTCTTTCCAAGTGCGCACGACTTTGGCGTTCACCCATTGTTTGCTCACTTCCACTTGGAGTTGCTCCACGGATTTCACCTCGCTCGCCTTCGTGAGCAGCCAGCCCGCGGCGTTGACCCCGGTCGCAAATGCGAGCGGCTTGCCGGATTTTTTGGCGTCCCTCAAAACGAACGTCGCAGCCGCAGTGGCGGTCGTTCCGGGCTTGTGGCCGTCCATCAATTCCTGGAAATGCTTGTTCAGCTTCTGGTCCGTTTTCCGGTCGCCGCCGCCGAGAAGATTGTTCAGCAAATTCTCCAGCGAGCTTCGTGATTCCGAGTCTGCTTTCGGAGCTTCGGGCTGGGCTTTCTTGATTCCGCCGTGCGCTGCAAATGCCCCGGCCAAAGCGATGAGGATGAGTGTCTTTTTCATACGTTATTTGCTTTCGTTGATTCCCAGCCGCTTCAGCATTTCCGCCTGCGAAACAAGCGAGACACTTGCCTTTTGCTCGGTGTCGCCGCGCATGAATGTGAGCTCCACGGTTTCGCCGGGCTTTCGTTTTCCGAGAGCGCCAATGAGCGCCTGCGGAGTCTTCACGCTCTCGTTGCCGATCTTCACGACAATATCACCCGATTTGAGTCCTGCAGCTTCCGCAGGAGATTTCGCGTGGACTTCTTTGAGGGGCACTCCAGCCGCGCTTGCTTCGTCGAGCGTCGCGCCCATGACGGGCTTCTCCTCGGAGTCCATCAGATCGTTCCCCGTGCCGCCGAGTTTGCCCCATTTCTCTCCGGAGAGCAGTCTCTCCCAGTCCGCCTTCGCCGCATTTACCGGTGCCGAGCGGTTCACGCTCAGGCTCTCCGAAATGGACGAATGAATACCCACGAGTTTCCCATCGAGCCCGAACAAAGGTCCGCCGGAATCGCCGCCGATGAGCGTGCAGTCGCTCACCAAAAAGCCGCCGAAATTCTTAAGGCTGATTCGTCCGAGCCGGATCGGCGGTGTCCTGCGGGCATCGTATCCGCCCGGATGCCCGAGCGCGCACACCATCGTCGTCGCCTCCAATTTTTCCGAATCACCGAGCTCCACAAACGGATACTCGCCCGGTTCGACAATCTTTGTGAGGGACACGTCGCGTGCGTAATTCGCCCCCAGCACTTTGCACTTTCGTTCTTTTCCGTCCGGAAAAATGACGACCATCTCGGTGTTTCCCTGCGTCACGTGCGCAGCCGTCAAAATTAAACCATCCTTCGAGACTACTACGCCGGAGCCCGCCGCAGGTTTTGTCATGCCCATAAGCGACACCACGGCGGGCATATCCTTCGCCACGAGCTGTTTCACCTGCGCTTCCATCTCCTTTATCTCCGAGACCGTGAGCGCGCGGCCCAATGGAGCGAGCGAAAGAAAAACAACGACCAGAGCGTGCAAGATGCGATTCATCGGAAGGTAAGCGGATGCGTTCCGTAGATTTGTCTCACGTATTTTCCGGCACGCAAGAGCCGGTGAATGTAGATTTCTACGAATCTGCTTTCTTCCGTGCTCCGGAATCCGTCTTTCTGCATTGGTGCAACGCGAGACAAAATGGTCTGAATACGCCGAGTTGGCGGCGCTTTTTTTCATCCACGCCATGGCGATGGGGATGTGGTTCGTGCCGCTAGCGACCGTGCTTCCGGCGTTCGGATACGGCGAAATAAAGAGCTACGTGTTCGCGACGAGCGGCGTCGCGGCATTCATTTCGCCGTTGATCTTCGGCGCTCTGGCCGACCAGCGGCTGGCTCCCGTGCATGTCCTGCGGTGGCTCTCGCTGGCGACCGCGATTGCGATGGCCCTCGCCACGACTGCGATTTCGCACCATTGGGGAAAATACTGGGTGCTCGGGCTCTGTCAGCTTCACGCGCTATGCTCCGCGCCGACGTGGAGTCTTTCGACGACGATTGTCCTCGCTCGATTGGGAAATGCGAAACGGGAGTTCGGCCCCATTCGCGCAATGGCGACCGTGGGCTGGATGGTGGGCTGCTGGATTATCGGCTTCATGCACGGCGACCGCACTTCCATGGCCGGCTATGGCGGGACGGTGGTATGGCTGGTGATGGTGCTCTTCACTTTCGCCCTGCCGGTGGTCGCGCCGCCCGCGCCCACGGAGAAACTTTCATGGGCGCAGCGCCTCGGCCTGGATGCGTGGAAGCTCCTTCGCAATCGCGATGACCGCGTCGTTTTCATCACCGCCGCGCTCTTCAATATGCCGCTGTGTGCATTCTACCAGTTCACCCCCACGCACCTTGCCCAGCTAGGCTTGGAGCGCACCAGTTCGTGGATGACGCTCGGGCAGGTGACGGAAGTGATCGCCATGTTTGGCCTCGCCGGGTTGCTGGCGCGGTGGCGGCTAAAGTGGGTATTTCTAGCAGGAATAGGCATCGCTTTTGTGCGCTACATCCTATGCGGGCTCGACGGCGTGGGCTGGTTGCTCGCTGGTGTGACGTTGCACGGGTTTGCATTCACGCTCTTCTTCATCACGGCGCAGCTTTACCTGGAACAGCGAATCGATCCGTCCTACCGCGGTCGGGCGCAGGCGTTGCTGGCGCTCATGCTCAGCGGCGTGGGAAATCTGTTCGGGTATCTCGGCACGGATGTCTGGTTCCGCCACACGACGGTGGCTGGGAAAACCGACTGGCCGCTTTTCTGGAACGGGCTGGCAGGAGCCGTGGCGGTGATCTTTGTGATGTTTGCGGTGTTGTATCGCGGGCGGAAGCAAACTTGATGGTCTGGCTGCTGCTATTTGACGAACTCAATCCGAAATGACGAATGACGAATAACGAATCCAAATCCGGCGATTATTTTCCGATTCCCAAACACGGGACGGCACGCTACCCCATGGGGCAGAGACACAAATCAATGCTCCCGGAACTTATGCGCACATCCATCGCCATCCTCGCCATCGCACTCCTCGGAGCGTGTGCGTCGAGTACCGGTGCCGTCCAGAAAACATCCCCCGGCACCCGGATGAGGGTGCGCACGACCGCATATCACCACAGTGAGCCGGGTGGACGCGCTAACGGTATTGGCGGGAAGTTGTCGGCGGCTCACAGTGCTGCGTCGGATTGGAGCTGGCTTCCGGTGGGGACGAGATTTCGCATCGTCGAAAGTGGCGAGGATTACCTGATCGAGGATTACGGCAGCGCACTCGTGGGTAAAAAGACCATCGATATTTATAAGCCCACCCGTAAGGCGATGAATGCGTGGGGCGTGCGCTTTGTGGAAATCGAAATTATCGAGTGGGGGAGTCCCGCTGTCAGCCTCCGGGTGCTGGAACCGCGCGCCAAATACGGATATATCCAGCGCATGGTCGCGGGATTGCGCCAGCAAGTACGGCGTTAGAGGTTCGTTTTTGCGCGGACATGCATCAAGCAATTGACAACCCCGCGCGGCTCATCTTTTCTCCGCGCCGATGAAAACTCTCATTAAACTCTTCGCCGTGGCAGCCATGCTGGTTCTCGGCGCATGCTCCGGTGGCGGAAGCCTCGGACGTTACACCGTGAAGGCATACGCACCGCACAATCCAAATGCGGTCAGCGTGAAGGTCTCCACGTCCACACAGCACATCTACGTGATGGAAGGAAGCCGCCTTCTCATGGCCGTCCAGGGAACCGTGGGCGTCAACGGCCTCACCGGATCCGGCAGTTACCGCATCATGGAAAAGGTCAAAAACAAACGGCGGATGAGCCAGCCAGATGCCGGATATCCGATGGCCTATTGGTGCGCATGGAAGTCCGGCTACGGATTTCACGAAGGCTTTGTTCACCCATATCCACGTTCGCACGGCTGCATCCGCATGCACCGTGAAGCTGCGGCCCGGTTCTTTGCTCTCGTGAACATCGGCACCCCGGTGAACATCGCCTCCACGCAGCCCGAAGACGGCAAATACGGAAACCTCGTTCGGAAGCTCGATCAATCGCGCGATCCCGATCCGCCGCGTTCGGAAATGATGTCGTCGAACTGGTTCCGCGATCCATCCGGCCCTCTTCTCGTTCGCGAATAACGGTCGAACAGAAACCCTCTCAAAGCGCTCGCAACGAAAGTTGCGGGCGTTTTTTTTGCCCGGCGACTCCGCGAACATCCTAAGCTCGCGGC